>NZ_FMXB01000003.1:478-48191 GCF_900103415.1 Methanobrevibacter millerae | reverse complement strand
TGTTCGGTTGAATTAGGGTTTTTAGCCGTAATTACGTACTCGCCAGGGTTCAGGTTGATGTTCATACGTGCAACACCTTTCTCGTTGGTGTAACGGGTATAGAAAACACCGTTGATGTTGAACTCGACTGCCGTGTTATTGGCTAAAGTGTTACCTTTTGTATCATAGAAGGTAGCATAGTACTGCGTTCCGTTTCTAAACATCTTGGTTATGTTTTCTCCACTGACAGTAGCTTTGATTGTTACGGTTGATTTTACTTCAGAAGCATTGTATTTGGTTGTAACATCGTAAACGCCACTGTTTAAGTTAATTGCCATTGAAGCAACACCTTTATCATCAGTTACTCTTGTGTAGTCGTTTCCGTTAATGTTAATGGAAACGCTTGCATTAGTGACAGGATTTCCTTTGCTGTCAGTTAAAGTAACTGCAAAGCGTTCAGGACCATGATAATACTTTTCTAAGTCCGGAGCAGTAATTACAAAGTAATCGTCACTGATATTGAATGAAACCTCATTGGACTGGCAAGATTTATACGTAGCATTGCCTGCATAAAATGCATTAGCGACATATGATTCTGCTTCCAGATTAGCCAACGTGTAAATCGCTTTAGAATTAGCTATTTGAGCAGTGTAATTTTCACCGTTAACATTGAATATGACTTCACCAGTTAAATCAGACGGACGGACATCAGCAGTTAATGTAACATTATTACCATTAACGGCAAATGATAAAGTAATATTTGTATCAACCGGATTAACGATAATATCAATGCTTGTTGATGCTTCATTGTAGTTATCATCACCAGGATAACTAATTAATGCAGTATCATTAGCAATTAAATCAGAAATTCTGAATACAGCAATACCGTCATCAATTGAAGCAAAGTAAATACCATTGCCAACACGAGCAGAAGCATTACCAGTAGCATTCTCAAAACCTTCAACAACAACAATAGCAACCTGACCAACAGTAATCGGAGTAGTAGAAGCCACTAAAGTCAAATTCTCCTTAGGAATAACAACAATATCAACAGTAGTAAAAGCATTATTATACTTATCATCACCAGGATAACTAATTAACGCAGTTGTGTTTTCAACTAAATCCTGAATTCTAAATACAGCACTGCCACCATTAATTGGAGCAAAATAAACACCATTACCAACACGAGCAGAAGCATTACCAGTAGCATTTTCAAATCCTTCAACAACAACAATAGCAACCTGACCAACAGTAATCGGAGCTGTGGAAGCTACTAAAGTCAAATTGTCCTTAGGAATTACCGGAGCCGGATTAACGATAATGTCAACACTAGTTGAAGCGTTATTATACTTATCATCACCAGGATAACTAATTAATGCAGTATCGTTAGCAATTAAACCGGAAATTCTAAATACAGCAATACCCCCATCAATTGAAGCGAAATAAATGCCATTGCCAACACGAGCAGAAGCATTACCAGTAGCATTCTCAAAACCTTCAACAACAATAATAGCCACCTGACCAACAGCAATAGGAGTTGTAGAAGCTTTTAAAGTTAAATTATTTTTAGCTTTTTCAACATTAAATGAAACCTCATTTGACATGGAAGATTCATAGTTATCGTCCTCACAACAATATTCGGCAACAACAGTATAATCACCCACAGCCAAATCGGTTAAATTCAAGATTGCTTTTCCGCCAATGAAATCAATATAATATTTTTCACCGTTTACTGTAAATATTATCTCACCATATGCATCAGATGGAGTAACAGCTGCCGTTAAAGTAACGTTATTGCGATTTTCAACAAATGCTAAAGTCGTGTTTGTGCTTAGCGGATTAACAGTGACTATTGCAGTAGTAGAATAATCTTCGTAAGTGACATAAGCGTCATAAACGCCAGCATCCAAGTCAAGAAGAATTGAAGATTCACCATCATCATCGGTAGTTCTTGTGTATATAACGCCATCAATTTCAATATAAATATCAGCATCAGCAATAGGATATCCATCTTCAGTTAATGTGACCGTTAAATAGCCATAATCGCCATAATCCATTTCAACATCCTCAACATCCAAAACAATTGAAGATTCACCAATTTCAAAGATTATTTTATTGGAAGTTGAATTAAGATGATTATTATCGCCTCCATAGAATGCCTGAACGGTATAATTGCCAACATCCAAACCCCATAAATCGTAGGTGGCTTCACCGTCACAAATCTCTGAATAATAATCTTCACCGTTAACCGTGAAAATCAAATCTCCATCATCTAGTGACGGTGAAATCATAACGCTCAATATAACTGAATCACTACTCTCTTTAGTGTAGGACAATGTAATCTCAGTAGCTGACGGATTTACAGTAACTGTAGCATTAGCGGAAACGTCCTGATAACTGACAAAAGCCGTATAAACGCCGGCATCAAGATAAATGAACATTGAAGCAACTCCGTCTTCGTCCGTAGTTCTTGTGTAAGTTTCCCCATCAATTTCAATATCAATGTCTTCATAAGCAACAGGGCTTCCGTCATCAGTCAAGGTAACTGTTAAATATTCGTAATCCCCATAATCCATTGTAACGTCATCAACATCCAAAGCGTAGGAAGATTGCTCGATTTCAAAGCTTACTGAATTGGAAGTTGAATTAATGTAATTTTTATTGCCTTTATAGAATGCCTGGACGGTATAATTGCCGACATCCATATCATTTAAAGTGTAAGTGGCTTGGCCGTATTCAACTTTCGAAGTATAGTTATTGCCATTTACAATGAATACGACTTCCCCTGATGCTTGATAAGAATCAATTTCAGCATTTAAAGTCACTGAATCATAGCCATCTTTACTGTATGATAATTTAGTTTCAGTAGCTAATGGATTGACAGTGACTGTAGCATTGGCAAAAACCCCTTCATAACTGACAACTGCATTATAAACTCCCGCATCTAAATTAAGAGACAAATAAGCCCTTCCCATATAATCAGTATATCTGATGTAATTTTTACCACCAATATTAATATTAACCTTTGCATCCTCAATAGGAACTCCATCTTCAGTTAAAGTAATTTTTAAACTTTTATAATCACCATAATCCATTGTGACATCAGGAACTGTAATTTTAATTTTAACAAAGCCTATTAAAAGGGAAATATTCATTTCCAAACCATCATAGGAATCATCGCCAGAATACATAATTATAACATCATATAAATCAGGTGCGTATCCGCTTAAATTAAAAGAAGTGGAACCGGAACTTAAGGTTTGATTAAATAGTTTATCATTAATTTCCAATGTTGCATAGCTTTCATCTGAATACTGATTTGATTCAAATATCAGATAATTTCTATACATATGGATTAAACCAGAATATGTTGGATATTCTCCACCAAAAGTAGAATTTTTAACTGTTAAATCACCAAAACTTTTATCGGGAATGAAAATTACCGGTATGAAGCGACAATCGACATAAGGCATACGCGCATAAGGATTGATATAAATAAGATTATCCTGATTGCAATTCGTATTATTAATAAAGCTTGAATTGATTATGCTAAGGTTAGATACTGCAAAAACTGCAGCAATATAACCATATTCCACATTAACAAAATTATTCACAAAGCTTGAATTTACGACAGTTAAATTACCATTGGAATAAATTATACCTGGATAATCGTCCCAATAACCTCCATCATGAGCTGAATTATGAGTAAAATTTGAATTTACGACTGTTAAATTACCCTTAGAATAAATTGCACCAGCATCCCGACCATAATTATCTTCAAAAATGGAATTGCTTATTTTTAAAGTGCTTGATGAAGAAGAGATAGGTGCATTTCCAGAAGCATCAGTGAAAACACATGAATCAACAGTGAAATTACTGGAATCGCAAGAAATTGGAGAGTCCACAAAAGTTGAATTAACAACCGTGAAATTAATGGAATTAAAGGAAATGCTGGAACTTGAAAAAGTAGAATTGATAATGCTTATTCCAGTGCCACGGATAGTGCCTTCGTCACCACTCCAATAATTTTTAATGAATGCGTTATTTGCAAAACTGCAATCAACAATTCCAATATTGCCATAAGCACACATGGCCGCACCAGAACAGTTTATGAAGCTGGAGCCTGAAGCACTGACATTAGCATCTGAATAAAGGGAGCCTCCCTCATAAGCAGAGTTATGGGTGAAATTAGAATCACTGACATTTAAATTGCCTGCAGCAAAGACAGCACCTCCTGACCCATCATTAGCAAAACAGTCCATAAATCTTGAGCTAACAACAGTGACATTGCCTTCACAATTAATAGCGCCACCACAAAAATTATGGGCAAACCAATCACCACAAGTCCGATCATGCACAAAATCAGAGTTTGCAACATTCAATGATTGATATGAATAGATAGCGCCACCACCGTTAGCAGAATTATCAATGAAAATTGAATCACTAACATCCAAACAGCCTTCAGCATAAACGGCACCACCTCTACCGGTGGCAGAACATTCCCTGAAAGTAGAACCTTTAACAGTACCATTGGTGGCGGCATAAACAGCACCACCGTCATATCCATCCCACCACTTTTCCAGGGTGCGAATATTTTCAAAATTGGAATTTATGACATTTAAAAATTGAGAGGAATAAACAGCACCTCCCCCATAAGAAAATGTATTTGTGAAATTGGAATCGAAGACATTTGAACATGCAGTGGAATAAATGGCACCACCCTTATCCTTTGCAGAACAATCAATGAAATTACAATCCCTAACAACAATATCTGCACCATAGATAGCACCGCCGCTTCCACTGACAGTACAATCTGTGAAATTAGAATCCGTTGCGTATAAAAGTCCGCTAAGAGCATATATGGCACCGCCGTTTTGCCCTTCAAAATTAACGAAATTGGAATTGGAAATTATTAAATTACTATTGTTTAAAGATATTGCGCCAAATTCCTTATAATTTATTCCGTTTTTAAAATTAATATCATGGAATTCGACATTGGCATTTTCAATGTAAAATAGGGCGTTGGCATTAGCCGCATCTATTGTATAGCCATTTCCATAAATCTTGAAGTTTTTTCTAATGAATATTGGAGAATTATCGTCAACATAATCGACATAAGTATAATTTTTATCCAAATCAAATTCACTGCGATGGACATTATTTATGGATTTCTGCAAATCCTTAAATGATGCTGCTGCAACTTCAAAAGCAGCGGTTTTTATGCAGGGTGAAAACACATCATTCCCACTATATTTTACGATTAAGTCATATTTTCCAGGTTCTAAATTATATTTAGAGAAAGATATTGAACCATAAGCCGGAGAAAACAATTCTTCTACGCCATTAATAATGATGCTGATGTTACCCGTAACTTCTTCATTAAATTTTATGTCAATTTGAATTCCATCAAACTTGTAGATTATGGTTTTATTAAGATTTACATCCATATGTGATGAAACCGTAACATTATTCGTAGTCACATTACCTGAATTAAAGTCATTTGGAGAATTATTATCAAAAAGACCGTTTACAATACTTATATTAGCATGTTCTCCAAAGTAAATTGCGCCTCCACCATCCTTGGCAGAACAATCCTGGAAAGTACAATCAACTAAACTGCCCTTACCGTCGGCATATATTGCGCCACCACGACCTCTATATATATTTGCAGAATTTCCAACAAATCTGGAATTAGAAACGTAAAGATTGCTGGTCGAATAAATAGCGCCACCACCCTCGTAACTGATAGAATTGCCTGTGAAATTGGAATCTAAAACAGAAAGATTACCTGTGGAATAAATAGCACCACCACCCTCGTAGGAAGAAGAACCCATAAAATTACATTGAGTGAAACTACCTTCACCGGAAGAGTAAACAGCACCCCCGTTTTCATCGGCAGAAGAGCCTATAAAATTAGAATTCAAAACAGTGATATTTCCAGTGGAATGAATAGCACCACCATATGGACCATAGTTATCTGTGAAATTGGAAGTTAAAACAGTCAGATTACCTGAAGAATGAATGGCACATCCACCATTTTGTGAAAAACTGCAATCAACAACACTTCCTTCACCCTCAATAAAAATGGCACCTCCGATACTGGTATCAGCAGAATTGCCTATGAAATTACAACCATCAATAGAGAAATAACCTCCCGCATAGATGGCACCTCCTCCCTGAGCATAGTTATCTGTAAAATTGGAGGTTAAAACAGTCAGATTACCTGAAGAATAAATGGCACCGCCACCAATATAGTGACCAAAGCCCTCTCCAGTATTGGCTAGGAAAGTACAATTAACAACATCAATATTTTTTTCACCGAAGATTGCAGCACCCCAAAATTCAGAAAAACAATTTAAAAAAGTAGAACCGATAGCAGAGACATTACCTTTCACAGAATAAACGGCACCGCCAACAGACTCTTCATTTTTACAATTTTCAAATTTACAATCAACGAGAGTGACATCACCACCAGAAAAGATGCCAGCACCCATATCGTGAGAAATACAATTTAGAAAACTGGTGCGAACAGCATTGACACTATCCGCATAAACAGCACCGCTACCAGAGCCATGACAATTAGTAATAGTACAATCAACAAGATTAACATTGCCTAAAGAATAAACAGCACCACCATACTCTGCATGACAATCTATTAAGCTACATCCAAAAAGATTAATATCACCAATAGAATAAATTGCACCACCCTCCTCTTCAGCAGAACCATGTTTAAAAGCAATATTCTTCAAAGTTATTGAATCTGAACCAACGTAAAAAATCCTGGATAATCCTAAAGCATCAATAACATGCCCGTTACCTTCAATAGTCAATACTTTATTAACATGTAATCCTCCAGATGAAGCTATAAAATTAAGTTTATAATCCTTTTCTAAAGTTATTGATGAACCGTTTTCAGCATCATCAATCATTTTTTGCAAATCAATAGTATCCTTATCATCCAATGAGACAATACTATCCTCATTGAAAGATACGCTTAAAGTATCCTCGTCAACTGTCTGATTTAAATCGTCTACGGCAGATACGCCAGCTATTGAGACGATGAATAAAATCAAACAAATTAAAAGCAGTATTTTTCGCTTCATAATTCTTACCCATTTTTCAATTAATTAATTGTTCACATTTAGAAGCATTAAAAATGCCAAATGATAATTATACTTTTATTTAATGTTGTATAAAAATATGGTGATATGATAAAAAGAGATTATTTTTAATAGGAAATTGCGAAAAAAAAGAATGGAACTTTCAAAAAATGTGAAAAGAGTGAATATTATTCAAAATAAAAGAAGTTAAGGAAATTAAATTTCCCTAACTTGAAATGGTAACTTTGTTTGCGGCGTTCATGCCGTTATAGCTTGTGGTGATAATGTATTCGCCAGCCATCAGGTTAATGTTCAACCTAGCAATACCGTCATCACCAGTGAATCTTTCATAGAATACACCGTTGATGTTGAAGGTTACTTTCTGAGCAGGATATGCTTTACCCTGACCGTCTAAAATCTTGGCTTCGAACTTGGATCCGTCCTTGTATTTCATTACCAGGTCATGGGTTTCAATAACGGATAAGACCTTGATTTTGTTTGATGCCATTAAACCATTGTACTCGGCAGTAATCGTATATTCACCAGGCTCAAGGTTGATGTTCATTTTAACGTAACCGTCATCATTGGATGTTCTAGTGTAGAATACACCGTTAATGTTCAATTTAACGTCCACGCCCGCTTTTACAGGATTACTCTGGTCGTCAAGTAATCTGAGAGTGTATTGGGAAGCGTTCTTGTAATACTTGGTCAAGTCGTAGTTTTCAACGATTGTAGGCAAAACAGTAATGATGTTTGTGTACATCTCGCCGTTTTCAGGGTTCTTTGCTGTGATTATGTACTCTCCAGGGTTCAGGTTGATGTTCATGCGTGCCACACCGTTTTCATTTGTGTATCGGGTGTAGAAGACACCGTTGATGTTGAACTCAACCGCAGTGTTTTCGGCCAACGTCTTACCGGAAGTATCAACGAAAGCGGCATAGTACTGCGTGCCGTTTCTGAACATCTTGGTGACGTTTTCACCGCTGATGGTTGATTTGATTGTCACTTTTGAATTGACCCTAGTGTCATTGCACTGGGTTAGGACAGGATAGGTTCCACTGTTTAAATTGAGAGCCATTGAAGCCATACCATTTTCATCAGTGATTCTGGTGTAGGTATTTCCATTAATGGTAATATTAACACTAGCATCTGCAACAGGATTATCGTCAGAATCGGATAAATAAACTACAAAGCGTTCAGGACCTTTGAAATACTTGGTGACATCATCCGCCCTAATTGAAACTCTTGGCTGGACAGCTTCCTTAAGCAGTATGGGAGTGCTAATTTCCAAACCGGAATGTTTCTCATCCCCGGAATAGACAAGATTAATGTCATAGACATCCGGTGAAAATCCATTCAAGTCAAAATAAGCCTTACCAGAAGTCAAACTTTCCTCAAAGCTTTCGCCATTGATTTTTAACTTTACATCACCTGTGAGTACTTCATCCTTAACGTTGAATTCCAAAACCTTATTTTTTATGGAAATGAATGGGCCATATAAAGGATAATCATCGCTGAAGGAAGAATCCCTAATCGTGAAATTTCCTGCGCTGGAATCCGGAGAAAATAATGAAATTCCATTAATTTCAAACCATCCAGGGTATGGCGTGTCACAGTCAGTATATATGACTGACCCACCAACTGAATCAGGATTATAGTTATTTAAAAAACTGCAGCTGTCAACAAGCAGATAGGCAGCCCTGCCATTAGCTCCAAACCACACAATTGCATTGCCCATGCCGGCAGAATTATTCGAAAAATTCGAATTGATGCAGACCAGATTATCTCCGAATATAAAAACTGCACCACCAGCATAAGAAGAACAGTTCATAAAACTGCAATCATCAATATTAGCATCATCGGAAAATATGGCGCCCGCCACCATATCAGCTCGGCAATTCACAAAACTACAGCCGCTTAAATCAATAGAATAGGAAAAACTGTTAGGATCCATTAAGATTGCGCCGCCATAAACTGCAGAGCAATCCTCAAAGCTGCATCTCATGACATATGCATAGGCAGGATAATCTTCAGCCTGGTTAAAGATTGCTCCTCCAAGCCCATCAATGCCGACAGCAGAACAGTTTACAAAACTACAATCAGTGAAATTGCCTGAACCTGCACCACCATCTCTGGCAGAACAATTCACAAAACTGCAATTAACAGTATTTAAAGCAAAAACAGCACCATATCTCATTTTTGAATAGCAATTCAAAAAACTAGAGTCACTGACTGTAGCTTGAGCACCATAAACAGCACCACTATAATCATTGGCTGAACAGTTTACAAAACTGCATCCCACAACGTCACAGGCAGCATTAAAGATAGCGCCGCCACTACCTGCAGAACAGTTCACAAAACTGCATCCTGCAACAATGCCACTGCAACTGCGAACATCATATGAAATAGCACCCCCTAAACCAGCGGAACAATCCTCAAAACTGCAGCCATCAACAGTGACATCATAATAATCTACAAAATTGGAAATGAAAATAGCTCCTCCCCTACTGGCAGAACAGCCATTGAAACTGCAATTGGAAACAGTCAAATTAGAACAGTAGCCGTCTGTAAAAATGGCACCGTAATCATCGCCGTCACAATTCACAAAGCTGCAGCCCCTGATGAGGACATTGGAAAAATAGCATTTACAGCTGACAGCACCATAAGGACAATCCTCAAAACTGCAATCACCCACAACGGCAATTTCACCAGAAGAATATTGGTAAATAGAAACGGCATAAGCAGAAGCATTTTTGAAACTGCAATCAAGAATTCTTGAGCCGGAAACACCACCACAATTCACAAAACTACAATTGCCAATATCAGAACCGGAAACACCACCACAATTCACAAAACTACAATTGCCAATATCCACACTGCCGCTTTCACAAGTAATTCCACCATAACCATTTCCGTTAATTGTATATCCATTACCATCAATTTTTAAAGATTTATCGATGATAATGCTTTCATCAGTACTATTTAAACCATAAATATAATTATATGCTAATTCAACAGTGCCTCCATCTTCAACATTATCAATTAACTTCTGTAACTCAGTGAATGAATGATATGTGGAATCAACAATAGAAAGAGTTAACAAAGTATTACAGGAGGTATAATGTGCATCCCCATCATAAGATACATTGATAGCATAGCTACCTGCAGGAAGATTTCCTAAATTCAGATTAATATAATAATCATTCAAATCAAAAATTTCTTCAGTATTATTGAATTTGACTGTGACATTTCCCGTAGCATCAGTTATAACACCAAAATCATTGTAAAAAATCATGCAAACGTTATTATTATAATTCGCACTTCGATTTAACTTGATTGAAAAGGGAACATTGATATTGCCAATATCCTCAGGAGTATTGTTTATAAAAATAGAATTGATGGGATCGAATGTTTTATATCTATCAACCAAAATAGCTCCGCCACAATTAGCGGAATTATTCACAAAATAAGAATCTGCAACCTCCTGATAATTAAACAAATAATATGAGTTGAAAACATATACTGCACCGCCACTATTAGCTGAATTATTTACAAAATTACATTTTTTAACACTTAAACTATTCCCCGAATAAATAGCGCCGCCTTCAGAAGCCACACAGCCTACAAAACTAGAATTATAAACATTCAAATTAGCAAGTGACCTAATGGCACCGCCTTGAGAAGCTACACAGCCTACAAAACTACAACCAATAATGTTGCCCCGTTGCATAGAAATGGCACCACCCCTTTCATCAGCGGAATTATTAATGAAATTACAATTTGTTACTTCACCATCATCCGAGAAGAAAACCGCACCACTGCGATAAGAAGCAGAATTATTAATGAAATTACAATTTTCAATACTACCCGCAGACATGTAGATTGCGCCACCATAACTATACTCACGAGTCACTTTATTATTGGTAAAATTACAATTGCTAACAGTTAACCTATCTGAATTAGACTTAATAGCACCACCATCATCACTTGAAAGACCATTCTTAAACGCAATATTATTCAAAGTTACTGTTTGCGAACCAATATTGAAAATTCTTGATTGGCCTAAAGCGTCAATTACATGCCCATTACCATTAATAGTTAATGCCTTATCAATAATTATGCCGTCATCTGAAAAACCGGAATCATACTTATAATCATTTTCCAGTACAATTGTCGAGTTCTCATTGGCATCATCAATCTTTTTTTGCAAATCCGTGAAAGTACCTTTATCTGGACTTCCAACAACAACATCATCACTTAAAGATATGCTTAATGCATCATCATCCGTTTGATTCAAATCATCTGTCGCTGAAACAGCAGCCATTGAGACCATGAATACAAAACAAATCAGAATTAAAAATTTCCTTTTCATAATTTTTACCTACTTTTCATTTAAATATAGTAAAAATTCTATTAAAAGAGTTATTTATATTATGGTGATTTGAAAATTGAAAAGTTAAGGAAAATCAATTCCCTAACTTGAAATGGTAATCTTGTTTGCGGCGTTCAATCCGTTGTATGTTGTGGTGATAATGTACTCGCCGGCCATCAGATTGATGTTTAAATGGGCAACGCCGGTTTCGTCAGTTACCTTTTCATAGAAAACACCATTGATGTTGAAGGTTACCTTTTGGTTGGCGCAAGGCTTGCCCTGACCGTCGAGAATCGTTGCGTTGAACTTGGATCCGTCCCTGTATTTCATGGTCAAATCATCGGTTTCGATAACTGAGAGAACCTTAATCTTATTTGAAGCCATAAGGCCATTGTATTCTGCTGTGATAACGTATTCTCCAGGCTCCAGATTAATGTTCATGTTAACGTATCCCGTGGCGTTGGAGCTTCTTGTGTAAAACACTCCGTTGATATTGAATTTAACATTAACGCCGGCATTAACAGGATTTCCCTTATCGTCAAGCAGTCTTATAGAATACTGGGAAGCGTTCCTGTAGTACTTAGTTAAATCGTAGTTTTCAACGATTGTAGGAAGCACAGTAATGATATTCGTGTACATTTCAGTTGAATTCGGGTTTTTGGCCGTTATGATGTACTCGCCGGGGTTTAAATTGATGTTCATTTTGGCCACGCCATAACTGTCAGTATATCTGGTGTAGAAAACGCCGTTTATGTTGAACTCAACAACAGTGCCTAAAGCCAAAGCATATCCGTGAGTGTCAGCAAAAGCCGCATAGTACTGCGTTCCGTTTCTAAACATCTTCGTTACGTTTTCGCCTGAAATCGTTTTCAATACAGTGACCTTTGATTTGACGGTCAAGTTCCCATAGGTAGTTGTCACGTCATAAATCATGCTTGGAAGGTTTAAAGCCATTGAGGCAACGCCCTTTGAATCGGTTGTGCGGGTATAGTTGACTCCGTTGATTGAAATCGTGACGTTGGCGTTTGATATCGGATTTCCCTTATCGGTTAATGTTACAACAAGCCTTTCATCGCCGCCGTAATACTTTGTGACATCGGGAACGTCAAGAACTGTCGTCACCGTGTTTTCAAGAGTTATTGAGCATCCGAAACCGTAATAATCAGCGCTTACAACTCCGTCATTAATATTCGTTGAAGTGAAAAGAATTTCCTCATCATTTGAAGCCGTGCTTTTATTTAAAACTCCGTTTTGTGAGGTCAACTTAAAGCGGATATCTGCAAAGTCCTCATCGTAAAACGGTGTGAACTGGCCTGAGGCGTCATCATATGAGTCAAAGAAAAAGACCACCGTTGAGTTTTTCCTTTCATCGAGCTTTAAAGGATTGGCAGCAACTTTTAAGACAAGCCAGTTGTCCACTTCGCTTCCGTAATATGTGGCAACGATAACCGCAGGCTTTCTTGAATAGTCATTTAAAGTGTTTCCGAACCAGCATGACTCGATTGTATTTTTTGCGCATTCGATTAGTATGACGTTTTTGCTTGAGATGAATACGGAATTTTTAACCTCAAGCCAAAAGTCGGAATAGTATCCTTCCATGACTGAAATTGCGCTTCCCCTGTCGTCATCTGCAAGATTGTTTATGAAAACGCTTGAATCTATAATTGCGTTTCCGGATAATGCGCCTCCCATGCCCGCTGAGTTTTCGATAAATTTGCAGTCTTTAATTGTGAGGTTGTCGCAGTATATGGCTCCTCCAGCCCTTGCCACGTTGTTAATGAATGTGCAGTTTTCTATTAATCCCTTGCCGAAGGAATATGTGGCGGCATAAATGGCTCCGCCCTTTGCGGCTTTTCCTGAGATGACACGGCCGTTTGAAGCCTCATTTGAAATGAAAAGTGAATTTTTGATTGTTAAGTTGTCATAAAATGAAGCTATAGCTCCTCCGGTTCCGGCACCGACCGCTGAGTTTGACTCAAAAACGCAGCCGTCGATTGTGAGGTTTGTGTATGATGAGTAAATAGCGCCGGCAAATGCGTCCATAAGGCGTGAATCCTTTCCGTTGATGAACTTTATATTAATGAGCTCGACATCTCCGCCTCCGCTGACGTATAGAATCGTTTTCGTTGAGTTTCCGTCTAAGGTGAATCCGTTTCCGTTAATCGTAAGTGACTTGTTTACGAAAAGGGACTTGTCTTCAATTGAGTAGTTCTTTTCCAAAGTAATTTCAGAGCCTTCCGGTGCTGCATCGATTATTTCCTGCAGTTCGCCGAAAGTTCCTTGATTGTCACCTAAATTAACGTCTTCCTGAGATATTGCTAATGTCTGGTTTGAATCGTCTGCAGCCGAAACGGCAGCCATTGAGACGATAAAAACAAAAACTATTAGAATTAAAAATTTGACTTTCATGAATAAAAGTCTGTTAAAAATGATATAAATAATTTGATTTAATAAAAAAAAGAAGTTAAAGAGTTTTAATCTTTAACTTGAAATTAACATTTTCTAAGGTTGTACTGTAACGGTATTCGTATGCATTTCTTCTGAAACAGGGTTTTTGGCTGTGATTTCATACTCGCCTGGGTTTAAGTTGATGTTTAAAAAGGCAACGCCTTCACCATTAGTGTATCTTTTATATAAAACACCGTTTATGTTGAACTCAACTTCAGTATTTTCAGCCAGTATATAGCCGTCGGTACCGTAAAATATTGCATGATACGGTGTTGCATCGCCGAACGTTTTGATAAGGTCTGCACCGGAAACAGTAGACATTACTGTAATCGTTGAATCGGCACTTGCATCCCCGTATGTAACCGTTACATTGTACTCGCCGCTGTTTAAATTTATAGCCATTGAAGCGATTCCGTCTTCATCGGTGGTTCTGACGTAATCCTTACCATTGAGGTTGATGTTTACATCGGCATTGGCGCGGACTTTGCCGTCTTCGGTGAGATAAACCTTAAAGCTTTCAGAACCGTGATACATTTTAGCCAAAGCAGGAGCTTCAATAAATGCCTTTACAAGAGCGATATTGTTATTTACAAAGCTTGAGTTGGTGACATTTGATAATGCCAGATATGCCCATACAGAATCGCCCTTATCTGCAGAGTTGTTTTCGAAGATTGCGTGATCGATATTGCAGATTCCGGATGAGTAGACTGCGCCTCCTCTTGAAGGCTGCATTTTATCCATGCTTGAAGCGGAATTGTTCGTGAAATTTGAATTTTGAATGTCTACCTCTTCAGCTGAGACTGCACCGCCTAAAGAATATGTAATCGGATTATCCCAGCTTTTTGAACCTAAAATGTAATTATCTTCAAAAATAGAGTCGCTGATGAATACCTTGCCTGCACGGACAGCTCCGCCATGAACATATACTCCGTACATCTCATTGTCCCTAAATTCGGAATCTGTAATGTTAACGGTGCCTGTTGCATATATTGCTCCGCCGTAAGCCCCATAAGCTGAAACGAGATTGGAAATAAAGCTTGAATTAATGACAGTCAAATTGCCATCACAGCAAATGGCACCGCCTTCGCAACCGTCATAGTTCGTAGAAGAGATATAATTATCTTTAAAGGTTGAATTAATGACTTTTAAATCTCCACAGCAGTAAACTGCACCGCCTGACATGCCAAAGTAAGAATATAACTTATTATTGTTGAAATAAGAGTCAGATATAAGCGCGTTAGTACCGTTAATGAAGAGTGCCCCGCCTCTTAAATCAGACCAGTCAGGCAGCATATTACCTATGAACTGACATGAGGAAATGACTGCATTGTTTCCGTAAACGGCAACGGCTCCGCCAGCATCTTCTGAGTAATAAGCTCCGGTGAATGTAATGTTTTGCAATGTGACATTATCTGAGCGGACATCAAATATCTTGCTGCCGTTTCCAAAAATCATATGGCCGTCACCGATTATGGTGATGCTTTTATTAATCTCAACCCGATAATTATCATCATTACCTCTAACATAATCTTTTGTTAAACAAATGACATCTCCGGAAGTTGCATTGTCAATAATCTTTTGTAAATCAGCAAATGATCCTGATTCAGCATCTAAAACTCTGAAACTTCCCGTGGCAATAGCCGGTTTGAAGTATTCGTTTTCAGGATATGTTGCTGTTACATCATATAATCCGACAGCTAAATCTGATAACGTTAAAGTGGCTGAACCGTTTACAATATCAAGAACTCTTTCATCATCGTTAATGCGCACGGTCACGTTACCGAATATGTTATCGCAAAAGCTTACAGCAATTTTAACGCTTTCATTAGTCTTTAAAAGAGTCGGATTGATGTTTAATCTCATTTCAGGGTCGAATTTTACCAAAGCGACATCATTGTTTGTGAAACTGCAGCCTGAGATATCTGCATTAAACGCATAAGCCCATATTGCAGAGCCCTCTTCGGCAGCGTTATCCTTAAATTCGGATGAGCGAACAGTTAAACTGGCGTTTGAATAAATCGCACCGCCTTTGCTTAAGCCATAGTTGACAACCAGCATAGTATTGTTATTGAAAACGGAATCTGTAACTGTCATGTTTGCATAAGTGCAGATTGCACCGCCCCTTCCTTCATCAGCCAGGGCGTCAAAATAATGGAGGACATTATCCCTGAAATTACAGCCGGAAATAATGAGATTGTCACCCGTATTGTATATTGCTGAGCCGACATCATTCACATAGCCGTTGATGAAAGTGATATTCTTTAATGTGACATTATCGGAGGTTATCTGGAATACTCTACCGTAAGAGCATGCATCGATTGTATGGCCCTGTCCGTCTATTGTAATTGATTTGTTTATGTAAATATCATCTACATGGGCAGGTTCGCCATCAACATAAAAAATGCCCCTTATTACATCATTGTCCAAGTATATTGTGTCACCTTCAGCCGCAGCATCGATTTTCCTTTGAAGAGTGGAGAAAAGATCCTTGTTTTCAATAACCGGCAATACAGTAATGTTGTTGGATGCTCTTAAACCGTTGTATCCGGCAGTAATTACATAATTGCCCGGTTCGAGATTAATGTTCAGTCGGGCATAGCCTGATTCATTGGTATAACGAGTGTAGAAGACCCCGTTGATGTTGAACTCGACACCAACATTGGCGCCTACAGGATTTCCATCGCCGCCAAGTATTTTAACTGAATACTGTGAACCGTCCCCGTAATACTTGACCAAATCATGGTTTTCAACGATTGAAGGCAGCACCGTAATGACATTTGTGTATTGTTCACCTGTAGAAGGATTTTTGGCCGTAATTATGTACTCCCCAGGGTTTAAATTGATGTTTATCCGAGCAATGCCGTTTTCATTGGTGTATCTCTTGTAGAAAACACCGTTTATGTTGAACTCGACTTCAGTGTTTAAAGCCAAAGTCTTGCCTTCATTATCATAGAAAGTAGCGTAGTACTGAGTGCCGTTTCTGAATATTTTGGTTATGTTTTCACCTGAAACAGTAGGCTTTACCGTAATCGTTGAATTGACCCTATAATATTCATATTTTATAATGACATCATATTTCCCGCTGTTTAAGTTAATGGCCATTGAAGCAACACCATCTTTATCAGCAACCCTATAGTAATCCACACCATTGATTGAAAACGTGACTCTAGCATAAGGAATAGCAGTACCATTACTGGTCACTTTAACAGTGAAGCGTTCAGAACCATGATAATATTTGACCAAATCCGGCGCATCAATTTCAAAAGAGGCGTTTACAAGAGTATAGTTATTGTTGATGAAAGTTGAGTTCTCGATGCTTGCGGCAGCTTCATACGCCCACAGAGCTTCACCGTCATCGGCAGAGTTATTTATGAAGTTAGAGTTTTCGATACAAGTAATGTCATGTGCACCGATAGCGCCGCCGATACCTAAGAGATTTTGATCACCATTTGAAGCGGAATTGTTTATAAAGTCACATCCATGGATATCAACCTTTTCAGTAAAAATAGCGCCTCCTTCAGCATATGGCGGGACATATGAATCGGCTTTAACATAATTGTCCGCAAATACGGAATTATTGGCATTAACAGACCTTGCATAGATTGCTCCACCAGCAACAAGATAACCTGATAGGAAATTACCTGTAAAATTGGAATCTGAAACATTAACAGTGCCTGTTGAGTATATGGCACCCCCCTGAATCCCATTACTACGACCCCCATTGGAAATAAAATTGGAATTAGCAACCTCCATATCGCCGTCACAGTAAATGGCACCGCCAAGATGACTATCCCAACAAGAGGGACTATTATCTTCGAAACTGCAATCATTAACAGTCAAATGACCTCGAGAATATACAGCACCACCATATCCCTCAGTACCACCGGCACCATTGGAAATGAATCTGGAACCTACAAGATTCAAATTACCATAACAATTTATTGCTCCACCAGCACTACTACCACCATAAACATCATTGCTTTCAAAAAATGAATTGATAATCGTTATGTTTCCATTACCGGAAATTGCACCACCATAAGCTTTACCAACAGCTGAGGAAATTGAGTTATTTGTGAAAATGCAATCCTGAATAATTGCATTTTCTGCACAGATATCAATAGCAGCACCGTAACTATGAGGAGGAACTTGATAGGTCAAATACCCATTGATGAAAGTGATGTTTTTCAATACGATATTATCACATTCAATTTCAAATATACGTCCATTATTTTGAGCATCTAATGTGTGTCCGTTACCGTTGATTGTAAGGGATTTGGTAATTGACATTCCCCAAGATTCACCGGACACATAATCGTTTTCCAGATTGATTTCTGATCCATCAGGAGCTTCATCAATCATTATCTGCAAATTACTGAAAGTATCAGCACTTTCCAAAATTTCACTTTGATTTAAATCATCCGAGGCCGAAACGGCAGCTATCGAGATGATAAAAACAAAACTTATTAGAATTAAAAACTTTTTCATGATTTTCCCCCAATACTTAATTATGAATAAAAGTCTGTTAAAAATGATATAAATAATTTGATTTTAATAAAAAAGGAAGTTAAAGAGTTTTAATCTTTAACTTGAAATAGTAACCTTGTTTGCAATGTTTGCTCCATTATAGCTGGAAGTAATAATGTATTCGCCAGCCATCAGGTTGATGTTAAGCCTAGCGATGCCCTCAGCATCTGTAATCCTATCATAGAAAACCCCGTTGATATTGAAGGTGACAGCCTGTCCTGCATAAGGCCTGTCCTGACCGTCCACCAGGCTGACATTGAATGTGCTTCCATCCTTGTAGGACATTTTCAAATCACTTGCATTCAAAACAGGCAATACTGTGATATTGTTTGAAACCCTGCAGCCATTGAATTCGGCAGTTATGATGTATTTACCCGGTTCTAAATTAATATTCAGTTTAACATTACCATATTCATCGGAGATTCTTTCATATAATACTCCGTTGATGTTGAAGGTGACTTTCTGGTTGGAAATATCCTCGCCCTGAAGCCTTACAGCATACTGGGAATCGTTTCTGTAGTATTTTACCAGGTCATGATTGTCCGTGATTGTAGGTAAGACCGTGATTAGACAGGATCTCATATCGCCGGTTACCGGATTGGTTGCCGTTAAAATGTATTTTCCCTGATCGAGATTGATGTTCAGCTTTGCAAGACCACTACCATCGATGTCTCTTGTGTAGAAGACGCCGTTGATGTTGAAGCTTGCCTCGCCGTCCTCCAGAGGATTGCCGTCATAGGCCAAAAACCTGGCATAAAAGGCATGTGAATCCCTGCAATACTTCACCATGGCATCATCGCATTCAATGGTTGAAGGAATCCAAAGAAATGCGATTACCTTTGCCGGCAGATATTCATCATCGGCTTCAAATGAGAGGACAGCCGAATAATCGCCGCTAGGCAGGTTGATTGCAATTGAGGAAGAGCCATTTTCATCAGTTGTCCTGTTGTACGTGACACCGTTGATTTTAATGGAAATCGTCTTATTCTTCAATGGATTGGTGTTAATATCCGTTAAGTTAAAGTACAGTCTTTTATTTGAAGCAAATGAATCAAAAGCCTCAACGTTAATGACTGTCCTGTTTCCGGTCATGTTATAATCCGCAGGATAGACATTGAAAGTCTGGTTGATGATTTTGGGATTATAGGTTTCATCTCCGTAAAACTCTAAAGTGAATAAGTATCTGCCCGCATTTAACGGGTAATTGAAAATTGAAGCATCCGGAGGAATAATGATTATGCCGTCCTTGAAATGAAATCCTAAATCATATGCAGGATAGCTTTTAAGTGACGTATCGTTTTCATATTCCCAGATTTCCGCTTCGCCTACAGCCTCATCGTAGTCTTCAATATCAGTGGAGATGTTGAAATAGACCACAACATCATCTGCGACGAAAACATCATCGACAGACATTGTAAAGTTAACATCCTTTTTATCAGAGTCTTTTAAAAGATTATCTTCGTTTATTTCTCCTTTTTCTGAATCCTGGAAAGTGAAATCATCACTTAACTCCAGCGTATCCCCATTATTATCGGCCGAATCCTGCAGGTGAGCGAATGAATCATCCGCACTGACTGCGCTAAGCGATAAGAATAGGATAAGAATAGTAATTAATAGCAGTTTTTTGATTGACATGCCTAATTATATGTTTTTGGTGATATAATAAACTAATTGATAAGGCGATTTGTAATGTAAAAAAAGAGTAAATTAAGTGTCTGTCTATCTTTAGAAAGACACTTGTTTTTAGATTTAGTCGTTGGACAGGTTGTCGAAATATCCCTGAATAAATACGACAGGAGTTCCCTTGTCTCCGGAACCGCTTGTGAGGTCACATAATGAACCGATTAAGTCAGTCAATACCCTTGGAGTGGTTCCTTCGGTAATCATCTGGCCGGTTAAGTCCTTGTCCTTGTTTCTGATTTCTTCTTTGATTGCTTCTTTCAATTCGTCACCTTTTAAATCAGCAAATTTGTTGTCAGAAACGTATTTGAGCTTGATTTCGTTTGGAGTTCCTATAAGTCCGCTTGTGTGTGCAGGTGAAACTACAGGGTCAGCTAGCTCCCAGATTTTTCCAACAGGATCCTTGAATGCTCCGTCACCGTAAACCATAACCTCGATTTGCTTTCCGGTTAAGTCAATCAGTCTTTTTTGAACTTCATTGACTACTGCATCGCCCGTTTTAGGGAAGAGCTTTAATTTTTCTTCTGTAGCTTTATTAGAACCTAGTAAACCATAGTCAGGGTTGCATCCTGAGTCACCGACAGGTTCGGTTAAAATCTGGTGCAGTCCAAAGACGTTTGCTCCCTCATCCTTGAGGGTTTTAACTGTTTTCTCCCTTGTGTGAATGTCACAGGTTAAAATGTCCGTGTTGTAGTCAAGGATTGTCTTTATGTCGTTTGAGAATACGAATTCGACTTCACAGTCTTCCTCTTCTATGAGTTCACGGTAAAAGTCAATCATGTTGATTCCGGTGAACGGGTGAATCCATGAGCCGAAGGTTTCAGTGTACTGTTTTTCTGTGATAACGCTTCCCAAGTTGTATTCGCTTTCGTTTAAGAGCTCTTCATCCAATATTCCGTTTCCGACCTCATCTGCCGGGAAGGAAGTCTGCAATGTAATCTTATCCATTCCTCTTGCAATACCCTTTAAAACGATTGAAAACCTGTTCCTGCTTAAAATCGGGTTTACAACACCAATGTTTTTGGACGGGAACTTGCTTGCTACATCTTGAGCGATATCATCGACGGTTACATAGTTTCCTTCTGAAATTCCTACAACCGCTTCGGTGATTGCAACGATATCCTTGTCTCTAAATTCAAATCCTTCACTTTCCTTTGCAGCCATAACTGAATCAACAACAATTGTTGGCAAATCATCGTTTTCCTTAACGATAGGCGTTCTTATTCCACGTATGACAGTACCCACACATCTCATTTTAAATTACTCCTAGTTAATCATAAGTTTATAGTCGGAAAATTATTTCCAAACCTATTTACTTTATATTGCTTTAATTATTTATATGTTGATGATTTGATTTTTGGGTGATGAATATTGTCTAAAAAAAGAGATTAAATAGAATTGAAAAAAATCTATTTAACTAATGAAACAAGGATTTCCTTATTCGGAGCAAACAATTCAACCAGTTTGCCGTCCTTAATGTAGTCAAATGTTACTCCATCGTTGTATTGTGCAAGGAATCCGTCAACATCGTTGATTTTTTCAGATGCACTGCCGTTTTGAGGAGTGTATGAATCTGCTTTCATCTCCTTGTCGCCGTAAACGACTTTTACGATTACGCTGTCATCGCCTTTGTCGAAACGGACCTGAGATATTTTAAAGCCCGGAAATGCGTTTTGGTCAGTGTCGTTTCCGACTAATCTGGCACTTTCGTTTTCCTTGTATCCATCAGGGATTGTAAATTCAAAGCCCTGTATTTTAACCTTGTTGTTGTCTATACTGACGTCTCCGCCATTTGTATTGCTTTCGGAACTTGAACTTGAACCAAAGCTCCAGCTCCAGCTTTCATCTGCACTTACTGCGCTGAGAGATATGCAGACAGCAAGCAAGATTACTCCAATCAATAAATATTTTCTTTTCATTTTTTCACCTGTTAAAGTTTCTATGATTATATATGAGGCATTTTTATAATAAATAATTAACCGCCGAAAAATTATTCAAAAAATCAAGCAAAAAATCCTAAGCTTGAAAGTTTATTAACATGATAAAATAAAAATCTAAATATATTTGTTATTTAAAAAGCAGACGTGAATTTTAATGGATTTGATAGTAGTTAAATTCGGAGGCATGTCTCTGGGAGACGGATTAAGAATAAAAAATGCTGCAAAGTCAGTGGTGAATGAGTATATGAAAGGCAATCAAATCGCAGTAGTGGCATCAGCAGCCAACAAGACTGTCGAGGAATTGATTGAAGCCGATTTAAGCGACAGGCAAAAGGCGGAAATCATGGCCATGGGCGAGCTGACCAGCGCAAGGTTGTTTTCATCAGCCATTGAATCACTGGGAGTGAAATCCGAATTTATAGATCCATATAATGAATTATGGCCAATAATGACCGATTCAAATTTATTGAACGCCAAAATTGATTTAAAAACCACCAATAAAAAAGCCGGAGGAATTAAGGAACTCCTGAATCAGGGCATAGTCCCAGTCATCTGCGGATTTTTAGGCAAAGACCCGGACGGAGAAATCACCACTCTCGAAATGGGTGGAAGCGACATTACAACATTTTTAATGGGACGTTACCTGAAAGCCAGTGAAGTAATCTTCGTCACAGATGTGGATGGAGTGATGTCAACCGATCCTGAAAAAATCGAAGATGCAGAACTTTTAAGTGAAATCAGCGCCGAGGAATTGGTTGATTTGACAGCTTTAAGCGTTCAAGTTATCCATCCCCGCGCATTGGCATATAAAGATCCGTCAATATCAGCCAAAATCATTAATTCCAAATACAATGATTTAAGCGTGAACGGCACGCGCATTACAGGACCTTCTGACGATAATTCCTTTAAATCCGTGACCCTATATGAAAATCCCGTTTCGCTTATAGCTGTTGTCGGTGCCGGAATTCCTGAAAAGTCCGTGCGTTTGGCAAAAGTGACTTCCAGTTTGGCTGAAAACGACATCAACATATTGGGCATTTCCGCCGGACACGATTCATTGACCGTATTTGTTGAAAAAGCACAGTCCGATAAGGCATATCACATATTGCACAATGTAGTGATTGAAAATAATAGCTTTAGTTCATTATCATTGGGTGATGACGCCTCCATGATTATTATTGCAGGCTCAAATTTCGCCGGCGAAACGCAGGGAATCATTTCAGATATTACAGAAGAGCTGCAGAAAAACGGCATCAGGATAATTGAGATTTCATCTTCCCAAACGACAATAATATTGTATGTGGATTCGGAAAACGGCAAAAAAGCTGCGGATTTGCTTAGTGAAGTTTTTGAGGAATAATTGTAATGGCAACTCTTTTTAGATATTAAAATGGAAGAATTTATTAATATCATAATAAAAATAAGATTCAATAGCAAAAATCTATTTTTATAAATTTATAATCGAAAATAACTCCAATGAGTCAAATTTAAAAATCATGATGTTTTACCAACAAAGAAATTGGATGTCGCTATTGTACGTGAAACGGGTTTTCAGAGAAGTTTATTAGAAATTAAAAAATTTCAGGAAAAGAGAAAAAAAGAATATAAAAACCCATTAGATGTATGCCAATGTCCAATACCTCCACTAGAGCAGATAGAGCCAATGCATCCAAATAGAAAGTTTTTAATAAATCTAAATTGTAATGTAATGCTACACCATTAACAGTTTATTTATTACATATAAATTAATGTATTTTTTAAATAAAGCTTTAGACGCACACATTTGCTTTGAAAACAATAATTATGCTTTTTTATGTAACAATACATAATGAATATGAAAAAAGGATAATTTAAATAATAATACCATATACTCTTTTTAACCAATCAGAACCGAATTTGGAGTTATGATGATTAAAGTAACACCATGATGATTAACGGAGCGTAAACAAATTTTAAATAAAATATTTTTAATATTGATTACAATTTGTAATTTTAATTTAAATATTATTATTAATTAAAGTTAATATTACTTCAATATTTCCCTAGTTAACATAATTAAAATTAATTTTAATCAATCGATTATTTTATTATTTTATATTAATATTATTTATTACCATAAATAATATTTAGATAATAATACTTTTTCATCAATTTTATAATACTTATAACATTAAATTAATAATATTACTTTAACGATTAATTATTTTATATTTTTTAGTGATAAAATAGATAATTTTAAATAGTCCAATAATAATAACTTATTGTAAGAATAATTTTAAAAATTAAAAAAAGGAGGAAGGAAAATGACTCTAAAATTAAGATTTTTTGATATAGGTCATGGATGTTCAGTTTTAATTGAAACAGAAACCGTGAAAATTTTATTTGATTTGGGAATGTGTGAAAATAAGAATCCCTTAGATTATGTAAATGGTAATTTATACTGTTTAATTATTAGCCATCCACATTTAGACCACATTAGTGGACTTGCAGAAATGGACGATAGAAAACCAAAAACCATTTTACGGAATAAATCTATCCCAAAAAAATTAATTGAAGAATCAAGAGATTCATCGGATAATCCTAATGCAATTAAAGCATTTAACCAATATTTAAAACTTGATAAAGACTATAACAAGCCCACACCCCACGAAATAAGCATAACGAATACAGACTATAATGGCGGAGTGACTTTTACTAGTTTCAAACCCGAACATGAAGCGAATGATTTGAATTATTATAGCCTTACAGTTTTTATGGAGCATGAAGGAGTTAAAGTATTATTAATGGGAGACAATACTTTATCAAATATTGAAGAATTGTTAGCTAATGACGAATTTAAGAAACATACTGAAGACATTGATATCTTTTTAGCACCCCATCACGGTCGTGAATCCTGTTATAGTGTGGAACTAATGAATCATCTTAAACCTAAGATTACAATAATTTCTGATGGAAGTGATGATAGTGATAATAGTGCAGTTGATAGATATAATTCAAAATCAAAAGGCAGAACAATAATTGAAAAAGGTAAACCCAAACTTAGAAAATGCTTAACAACACGAAATGATGGAGACATCTTTGTTGAAATTAAAGACGGAGATTCCGTAATTAAATGTTAATTGGCGATATTTATGGGAAACATAGATGATTTAAAAGATTATGATGATAAATTGATTTATTTTATAATATTCAATATATCATTATTCCTTTTAATAAATTATAATTTTAAAACAATTGTAGATTGTTATGGAATAATTTCATTATTCCTCTCAGTCCCTGTGCTTTATTTACCTGTGTATCTACTTAATAATATTATTCCTGCAGATTGGAAATTTTGGATATTGTATTATAATAAAAACCCCCATAGATTTGCTTCGGATATTTTTACTAGATTAAGGCAGGGAAAAATAAAGTATAATAAAAAAGATATTGATTTAAATTTGATTTTTAAGAATTATCGAACCCCCAATGATTCTTTTGAGGAGGATTCGCTTTGGTATGAAATTTATCAAAAAAATAGATATGATCCTAAAGTATATCAACAACATAAACTATTTTTGCTGAGCAGGGATTTTACAGCCATCATACTGCCATTGACAATGCTATTTTCCATTGTTGTATACTATCTAGGCATATCTTTAGACAATATTTTTATTTTTCTGGGAATATCTTTAATTGAAATAGTTATATTTAGATATATTGCAATTAAACAAAATGAAAAGTTTGCATTATCCGTTTTGCAAGAAGAAACATATTCTTTAAAGGAGGAAAAAAATGGAAACATTGAATATTAAAATTTTTGATTTAAATCGTGGCAATTCAGTATTTATAAAAACTTCAAATGATAGAACAATTCTTTTTGATATTGGTGGAGACATTCCCGTTGATTATCTTTATGAAAATAACATTGATTTAGATTGTTTGATTATATCTCATCCCCACAAAGATCATATTAAAGGCCTATTAAAGTTGGATGAATATAATATGTGCCCTAGGATATTTGTGGGAAATAAATATTTCCCTGATGAGTTATATGAAAATTTATTATCTAATGCATCTGATGATGACAAAAAAATATATGAAAAATATATGGCCATGGTTAATTTTTATAATGCGCCCATTTCTAAAGAATTAAAATTCGAAAATCCAAATAATTGGGGAGGTTTAGAATTCCTCACATACTGTCCTAAGGAAAAAAATAACTCAGAAGTAAATTATTATAGTTTAGCATTATTAATCAAGTTTTACGATGCTAAAATATTGTTAATGGGAGACAATGACTTAAATAACATATCTGAAATAAAGGATGATGAAGACTATATGGAATTAAAACATGTTGATATTTTACTCGCACCACACCATGGGCTCGATTCTTATTTCGATTTGGAATTTGTATCCCATCTAAACCCATTATTAACAATAATTTCAGATAAATCTGATGAAAGTAGTGCAAGAGAAAAATATTATAATAAAACAAGAGGATTAATTGTTGGTGGCGAACAGAGACGGTGTTTAACTACTCGCAATGATGGAGATATTTTTGTGGATTATTATCATGATGATGAAGGAACATTTATCCATGTTCATCTTGATGAGGAAATCTCAGAAGATAAAGTTGGAATTAAAATTAATGAACTTTGATAAAGTTTTATTTTGTCAAATAAAAAGTTAAATAATACTGTTGAATCAAACCCTCAAGTTTAAATATAAAACTGAATAATTGAAAAAGAATGAAAGTATTAATTCAATTGATTAGATATAAACGCATAAAAAGATTAAGAAGTGATAAATATAATAGATAATAATAAAGTAATAGAAAATATTGATTTAAACAACATTTAGAACATGATGAAAGATGTGATTCAGATGATTTTAAGAAAAAGATAGAGTTGGGTTTATTTTCATATGTTAATAATGTTATGCATATAAAAGGAAGTAGATTAGTTTTGGTGGTTGGAGTTTTGTCTTTATTAACCTTTGTTTCTATTGTTTATAATATTAATCCAAACTTGGAAATTTTTATTAATCCTAAAAAATATGTCTTTAATATTTCATCAATTTCTTTAGCATATTTTTCAGTTTTAATAGCTATTGCAGCATTATTTCATTCATCTGAAATGACAGCATATGCTATGAAATATGAAAAGAGTAAAAATAGTTCTATCCGCCTATTTAATATTGTTCGTTATATTTCTCCTATTTTTTCTCCAGAAACCAAACTAAAATTATTAAATTATATTTTAGATGATACATTTCATGATAAAGAATTTGAAGAATTTTTAGTTAAATGGAAGACTGTACCTATGAAAATAAATGGAGTTGTTGAAGAGGATATAGGATTTCTTGATAATTTAATAATATTTAAAAGAGATTATGAGTTATATTATCTGCCTGAAAAATTATTGTTAGAATTGAGATATATTTTACGTTCTAAAAATGAGCTTAATCAAAATGATATTAATACTATATTGAAAGTGATTAAAAAACATGTGAAAAAGGAGTTTAATATAAAGTTATAGTTTTTTTATTGAATATATGTTTGTTAATGATTATTGAAGTTTTATTTCATTATTTTTAAAAGTAATATCGATAATTTCATTTTTTTTACTACTTTACGCGGTTAATATTGGTAAAGTAATAAATTAAGAAAACCCGTTATTGATTTAATTAGGCCATTCTTATATTCATTTTTATTAAACTAACGATTAATTTTAAGAAATTTAACAATTTTAAAAACTATTTTACATAATTAATCTTCCAATAGACCATAATCCTATCTCTAATCAGAATAAATTCTAGATTCTTCAATAAATGTTTTAAAAATATCAAATAAGTTATTCCAAGCAATTTCAACATTATAATAGTCAATAAGATAAGGAATATTGCCTAAACAATAATACATTTTTGCAAAGAACCTATCTGAAAAATAAACATTAGTGGTAATTGAATTGTGTATTATTAAAAGCAGATCTTCTTTAATAACCTCATCATCATATATCTTAAATAAATCTGGATAGGTCAAGCAATCATGATTCCCATTTTGTAATTTAGCTAAATCTAAATGTGTTATTCCTTCAGATTTAATCACATCAAAATCATCTCTTTTCAAATATCCTCTTTCTAGAATTGTTTTATCGGAATCATCGTATATTATATCGTCATCATTATACTCTTCATACAATATGTCATTTTCTTCAAAAAATTCTAGACATTCATTAGGAACATTATAAACATTTAATTTAAGGAACTTAAGATATCGTAATAACTTATTTTTATAATTTGACTTTAAGATATTTTTAACATTATTGAAATCTATTTCTCGTCCTGAATTAAATTTAAAGAAATTCTTAAAAACAATTTTTTCTGGAAATTTATTAATTTTATCTTCATCCAGATAACCAATTTGTGAGTCAAAATCTAAATCATAGGCATTTAATAAACTTTCAATTCTATCTGATGTCTTTTCTGATAAATAATCCAAACTTAAATGACTAATTCCTTTTCCTGATTTGTTCATAGTATTTAAAATTAAATTTATAGAATCTTCTTCAGGAATACATCCATGTTTTTCAAAAATCAATAATGCAGTATCCATTGTTTCAACACTATAATCTTTATGAAATGAATACATATTAAAATATTTAAAGATTTCAGAGTAATCAAAATCTATTTTTAAAGTGTTATTAAATCTTAAATAGCCCAATAATCCAACATATAAATCACAACTCATCTTATTTAAATTATTCACAATGTATTCGGAAAGTGTGGATTTTGAATAAATATTCTCATCTCCTAAATGTCCGCACTGATATATTCTCAATTTAGCACCATTCATTATATTCTGTGCGGGTATTGTGCGAATTTTTAATTCATCTAAAATTTTATCAAATTTCATCTCATCAGACCAATTCCAAGATTTTTTAACAAAATTATCAATGAACGGATAATATTTGGAGTGTTCGCACTTATTAATCCATATATATGCTAAATAATCTTCAAGTAAGCTATAATTAAATTCACAACGAATAATCTCTTCAATAACATTTTCATCTGCAAATTCACAATAATCCCCATAAAATATATCTTCAATACCCCATTCTCTATTTAATTCACCAATTAATCGTTCTTTATCATAATATTTGGTTTCCAATAATTTTTCAAAAGAATATAACTTATCCTCTTTATAATATTGATATAAACTCCACATCACACCATTACTATAAATATCACACTCCCCATATCCTTTCCAATCAGCATATCTAAAAATTTGATAAAATAAACTGAAATCACCAAAATAATCCTCCCTATCAACAATCATATAAATTAGGATAAAAGAATAATATTGATAAATATTTAAAGTATTTGGATAATCTTTCAATATTTTTCTTAGATTTAAATAAAAAATTTTCACAGATTCAAAATCAAAATTACTGCTTAATTCTTTAAAAGTTTCAAAGTTTGAATATCTCCTTAAAACTTCTTTAATGAATTCTTCATCTTTAAAATCAATTGCATGAAATCTAGATAGATATTCAATATTTATTGACAAAATATTTTCCTTAATACACTCCAATATTTCATCATTCACATTTAAATTGATTCTTAAATAATTATTAAAACTATCATGGAATAAATTTAACCGATTCATTTCTAAGTTAAATAAATAAGGATGCTCATTTATAAATTCTAAAAGATTCTCAGCATTATCTTCATTCAACAAACTTGAAATCTCCTCTTTTAAAACATAAGCTGGAATGGTTAAAAATATCTTTAATAAATTTCTATATCTAATATTCTCTGTAATCTTTTCATAATAATCATTAATTGATTCTATTTTCACTGAGTATTCGGATAAATTCCCTCCATTTTTTATATGTTCAGCAAGATAATATATGATAATGGGATAACCATCTGAAACATCATATATTTTCTCATAATAATCTTTTAATAAAGGATATTCTTCATTTAAATAGTAATCTGTTTCATCTTTAAACCAATTCCTTATTAAATGCATATTTTTAATTTCGTCATAATTTCTTAGAGGTCTTGAAAAAATTATAGTTCGTGTATTATGCAAAGATTCAATGAAATTTATAAAGAATCCAAACTGGTCTTCTCTATAATTTTCAACATGATCTAATCCATCAATAATTAATATTTTATCTGTTTCTTCCAATTTTTTGATGATTTCATATTTCGAATGCAAAGAAGAATTTTCAAATAGTTCATAAGATATATTTTGCAAAAAATTATTAAAAACTAATCTAACGTCTTTGTAAATATCTTCATTTCCTATATGGAATCTATAAATAAGTAAATTTTCATATTTGTCCTCAAACTCACATACTAAATGACTTTTTCCAATTCCCGGAGGTCCAATACACCAATGAACTCCTTTTTTTATATTTTTTTCATCTGGAATTTTTCTTAAAAGAATAGTTTTTTGATTTAGTTTTACGGGATAAATATTATACGGAGGTAAATTTTTTTCATGAAATTCAAATTTGCCATTGTGTAGTTTATCATAAACTAGATTCTGAACTGATTCTTTTCGATGAATATCAGAATAAGACCCAATTTGATTTTCTGAATTTTCTATTGTTAATGGTACAAAATACACAGAATCAATAAGTTTAGCTTTTATTCCTAAAATTTCGTTATCACATTCAAAATTTGATTGGAAAACAACAATATTAATATCTTCGGCATTGAAAGGTATATCTTTATAGCCCTTAATTTTTACTTTATTGTCTTGAATAGAAACGTTATCTATATTAAAATTTTCATAATCTTTTACGTGAATATAATACTCATTATTGTCCACATCTTTTAAAATTATATCATCAAATTTAGTAGTTTTTGAATCTTTTCTACTAATTTCAGCATCAATATAAGTAATTTTATTAGCCAAATCCATTTTGTATACAAAGTTAAGGTAAACCCATTTTTGATAACCATAACCTTTAAAAGCATTTCTTGTAGCGGCAGTTCCCATAAATAAAAATTAATTTATAAGGTTAAATAGATTGTGTTAGATTTCAACATAATTATTTAAATAAAATTTATTAGAGTTATATTATGGATGAATATGATTTATTAGTTAAAAAAGGAAACATTGGAATTTATAATAGTTGTGAAGTAACTGAATTAGTTATTATGGAATCAGATAAAATTTATAATTTATATACTATTTGTGTTTTTCAAGAAAAAAATGTGAATCCTGAAAAACATAAGTATAACAGAGGCTTCTGCAATAAGATAAAAATTGATGATAAACATTACATTGGCATTTTTCAATATGAATTAAAATTAACAGAAATTAAAGAGAATTTTAAAAAACTTATTAAGGAATATAAATGGATTTCTAATCGTGAAGGAGAGTATTCCATTAAGGATAAAGATTTAAGAAGACTTAATAAACAATTCATCCCAACTATTGAGGAAAATAGGTTGAATCATATTTTGAAAAATAACTTTTATTCTGGCTCATACATTTTAGAATTTTTCGATGAAAAAAAGCATTTTGAGTTTCTCACGAAAGATGAAGAACAATTTGAAAAAATATCTAAAAAAATTAACAAACATCTTCCTATAAATTTATTTAAAGTAAGGGATAGATTAGGGAACTTTATTTTTCAGTTCCCAGTTAATATTGTAAATATTAAAACAAAAGTCGCATCAGATTCATGGGATTCTCTAAATTTTAATTTACACTGGCATCCTTTAATTAAGGATAAATATCCTGACTGCATTTTAGAAGTTGATTCATTATTAGATAATAACCATATCGGAAATGCTTTTGAAGAATATAGTAAAAATGATTCACAAGTTGTTTTAACAGGAAATGTTGATTCCTTGGTAAATGTAAAAATTTGGAGAAAAAATCCAAAATTAATATTATATTATGATTCTAGTTATTATACAAAATCAATTGGAGTTTCCATCTCAATTGGTGGTTTAAATGTAAGATATTTCATGAATGATGATGAAAAAGTGTTTATTAATTTATATTCAAAAGATTTCGAGTCATCAGTTGAAAATCAAAAATATTATCAATATATTGAAAATTCAATGGGTATTAAGGAAAAAGAATTGCTTGAAAAAACATTATCATTTAAACAATATACTCCATTTAAGGATAAACTGGAAGGGATTGGCGATTTAAGAAGATTGATTCGGGAAAATGGTAACAATGGAGTATATTTATGGGATCCATTTTTAAGCTTCAAAGATATTGTTAACACGTTATTTTACTGCCCTTATGAGAGTGTTGCTTTGAAAGCTTTAGGATCCAAAAAATTAAATAAAGATGAATTGAATAATCAAAAAAATTTATTTTCAAATTTGAATAGTAATTTTAAAGGTTTAAATTTAGAATTTAGGATTCAAGAAAGTAAAAAGGCACATGATCGTTTTTTAATATTCCCAGGTAATTCTAAAAAATATGAACAGCCAAAAGTTTATTCACTTGGAACATCTCTAAATTCATTTGGACGAAATTATCATATATTACAAGAAGTTTTGCATCCTCAAGCAGTTGTTATTGTATTTGATAAAATTTGGGAAGAATCAAAGGAGAATTCAATATGGAAATATCCAGAATAATAAATAATTTAGAAGATTTCAATCAAGTTTCATCAGATAATGAGTTAGATTTGATTATTGAAGATTTATCTAAATTTTCTTATAAAGATTATATTTATATCGAATATGTTGGAAATAGTGAAAATTTAGATGTGCGTGAGTTATTAAGAAAATTAATAAATAAAATAGAGGATACATTTAAGGAAGACTCAATCGAGAAAAAAGTAGCTATTATTAAATCAATTATTTCAATATTTCAAAAAGGGCTTAATGAAATTAATTTAAGTTATTTTTTCGTATTTTTGTATGCCAATAGTCGAATAAATTTACCTATTGGGGAATTAGTTAATAAATATAATTTAAATGAAGGATTTAATGAAATTCTTATAAAAATATCTGAAATTTTAAATAATGTTAAAATTCATGTTACTGATGAAGCTTTATCTATGTATTTTGATAAATTCAATGCTCTTAATGAGGAAGAAACTTTAATTACTTCAATAATAGAAATAGATTTTGAAAAATATAATCCATTAATTAGAAATAATAAATTTTTATTGCCGAATCATTTTTATCAAATGATTGAAGTATTGCAAAAATATAATTTTGAGTTATTTAAAAAGTTATTAACTTCAAATAATGTATTTTCTTTGGTTTTAATTGTAAAATGCATGTCTTTTAATCAAATAACTTCATTTTTCGTAAATCATGATGAAATTAAAGAAAAAACATTACTTTGTTTTTTAATGAAATTTTTAAGAGCATCTTCGGATGATATTGAGAACTACTACAATATGGTTGTCGAAATGTGTATCCGATTATATCAATTGAATAAAACTCTCTTTATTGAATTAATGGATATTTTTATGTATAATGAATTTTTCAATGGAGTGATGGGGGCGATGTTTTGTAAACTATCTAAAGAAGATCTTAACATTTTAATTGAACCAATTCCATTGAATGATAATGTTAAGTTAATTGATGTTAGGATAAAAATGTTAAATGAATGCTATGAATGTGAGAATTCTGAATATATTTTTGAGTTAATTTATAAAAAATGGGAAAATTATCTTTTAAATTCTTTTAATGAGAAAAATAAGGCTTTGAATATTCTTTGTACAGATTTTTGTAATTTTATCATTGCTTATTATTTCCATAAATATGATAATGATAAGTTATTAGATTCAATGAAAGAGTTATTTGATAAGCTTAAAAACTTGGATAGTGAATGGTCATATAATATTATACATCATAGGAATAAATTTTTTGTATACTACTCTAAATTATTTATTTTCAGCGCCCTTTATGAATTTAATAAGATGAATGATGATGAAATTAAAGTGTATTATAACGAATTTTATGAGAGTTATGTTTTGTTTAAAAAATTTTTAGATAATAAAAAAGAAAACTTTTTAGATAGGATTGAAGAGAATTTGTTGGGAAATAATAGTTTTAAACTTAAATATAAATAAAATAAATATTTAAATATTCAATCGGATGTAAAAATTACGATGATTCCAGATACAATGTTTTACAGTCACTGATGATGGAATAAATTCATATTTAACATCAGATAATCCTCTGAATACAAAACTTTCACGAAGAAAAATTTTATTTTTCTTATGTTTCCCACAGGTCATGTTTACAAAATCATCTTGCTTTCAATTCTTATTTCATTTATTCCATCTTTTAACATGACTTCGCACCTTTTTTCTTAAATGAAATTCATTAACCTTGTTTAATATTGTTAATTGAATTTTTGAGAAATTATTTGATATTGAATATTTTAACGTTTTAAATTTTGCTAGAAGGACATTAGCCAAAATCATATATCAAATATGTAATAATCAAAGTGTAATTAATTTTTTAGTTCCAGTTGAAATCCGATATGCTGAAAGATAGATGTTTTTAAACAATACTTTCAGAAGAATACTATGAAAATTATGGCGTGTAAAATCAATTTAAGTAAATTAATAAAATAGAAATAAAGATTGCTTTAAGTTAATGTATACTCTTAAAGCAATATTTTACAAATCAATCAATCTCTCTGAAAAGATCTCTTGTATATACATTATCCTCAACGTCACCGAGTGTATGAATCAAAACTGTTTGCTAGAATTACATCACTTTCTGATTTGAATCTGTCGATGTCGTTTACCACAACAGATCTTGAAAATTCGCTTCCGTCCTCTAAAGTAGGTTCGTAGATGATTATTGAAATGCCTTCAGTCATAATGTGCTTCATGACGTCCTGTATGACAGATGCACGGAAATTGTCACTGTTGCTTTTCATGGTTAATCTGTAAACGCCGACAATTTCCAGGTTTCTTGAAATGATTTCATCGGCAGTGAAATGCTTGCATACATTATTGGAGTTGACAACAGCCCCAATCATGGTCTGAGGGACATCCTTGTAGTTTACCAATAGCTGTTTGGTGTCTTTAGGAAGGCATTACCTCCCATAACCGAATGACGGGTTGTTATAGTGTCCGCCGATGAGAGGATTATGCACACACCATATATAATCATCCGGGAGTCAAGCTCGTTGAAGTAGCTTACCCTTACCGCAATGCATGTCTTTGCAAAGATTTTAATTGCTTCTGCTTCTGTTAAGTGTGTTAAAAAGCATATAAAGACAATGTTAATAAATCAATACATGAATTTTGAAAAATAAGAATTAAATAACGGACATCAATATAAATCAATAATTAAAGTAAATAAATAAAAATCTTCTGAAAAAATTCTAATAAAAAGCAATAATCCAGAATTATTTCTCCAAATTAGAAAAATAATCAGTGCCTCTGTCTGTAAATTTATAGATATATAACCCGCTGGCCCCTTGCTTTATTTTTACTAGATTTTGATTGCATAAATCCTCAAAAACAGCACCGACAAAAACGGTAGGAACTTCTAATTTCTGAGAAATTATAACATCCCTATTTGAAGAAAAGTTTTCAAGACGGATTAAAGCAACGACCTCATTAAATAACTTTTCATAATTTTCAATGAATTCTTTTCCATAAAAAGCTCCTTTAGAAGTTAACGAGATTCTTGAATTGCTTGAATTAGTGAGATTATATGCATTGATAAAACCACATGCTTCCATATCTTTAATTTCGCCCATAAATTCATCATCATATTCATCTTCAGGAGTTTTTAATTCACTAGCATATATTTGAGATGTATTTCTTTCAGCTATTAAATCAATGAATATTTTAATTCGATTTTTTATCATAATTTTCTCCATAATTAATGAATAATATGTTAGATTTCATTTATAAATAAATCGGTGAAACTTTGACAAACAATCACATCTAACAATACACTAAAAAAGAACTTTCTTATATAAACTAAAAAAATACATTTTAAGCAATTAAACAATTAAATTAAATGATTTTTTCGTTAATTAAACATGATTTAGAAATTAAACATTAAATCCGCTTTGAAATTTATTTTTTAAGTTTTGATTCATACTCATTGGATAGTTTTATTACTCGCCCCATATAATTTTTAGATTCCCTTGCCGTTTTTGCTAAAAGTTCGGCTTGTTTGAGGATTATTTCATCATAAGAATAGTTTGAATAATAGAACTCATTTCTAAAGCCAGTGAAATTTTTTGTTTTATTGATTAAATCTTTTCTAATTTTTAAATAATTTTTAGGATTATTGGGAGGATTTTCAACATCAAATATTTCATAATTCTCTTTATAGCTTTGAAAATTAGACTGGATAAGCAATTTATCTAATCCAACTAATCTTTCAGGTTGATATGATGCAGTATTGAAAAATAAAACAGGAGTTTTTAAAGCTAAACATGGCAATGCACAGTGGACTTTATCAGTTATAACACAATATGCATTTTCGTAAATCCTTAAAAAGTTTTCCGCGATGAAAAATTTCTCTTTATAATCATAAAAGGAAGTTAATCTATAAGAAATTGGACGTTTATCCAAGTATTTCTGTTCAAAAGACCAGATTGATCCATGTTGAATATCATATATTGGCAAATCAGTTTTTGTTTTAAAAAATCAATTATCTCTTTTGACTCATTGAAGTTTACAACAATGTATTTTTTGTCATTTTTGCTATTTTTTCCATTTAATGTAAGTGTTAAATCCCCAGAATAATATGAATCAATATCCAACTCCTTCAATAAGGTTAACGTTGAAATATCTCTACAACCAACAGGACCGTAACTTGAAAAAAAGTCCCTGCTTTCAGCGGTGGAAATCACACCTTTCGCATCATTGAATGATGTGTTGAAGTGCATTGAAATAAGCAACGGTTCAATATCATCTGAAGGAGGCCATGATTTCAAACAATCAAAATACCATCGTTCATAATCATTTTGGTTTTCTCAGGACTTTTAAAAAGATTTAATTCTTCATGATCAATATAAACATCAATCAGGTAAAAATTGCCTTGCAGCAATACTTTGAACTTCATTGCCCAAATTTGTCGTATAGGAATATTTCATCAATCCAAACTTCATTCAATCACCTAAATTATTAAACTTTTTGATTAAATTTATACATTTGAAACATATTGAAAAATGAATATTTACTTATTGATTGTAAAATAGAGAATTACAAAATCCATCAATCTAATAATATTATTCATCATAGGAGAATCTTAAAATGTATGATGAAAAAAAAGATTCTCCCATAAACAATAATATAAAATTACTTTAATAAAAAGTTTTGTAAAGATTAATAATAGCTACATGACGTAATATAAAAAAATATGGATTAAAAACTCAAACATGTAAAGAAATGATAGAAGAAATTATTTACTAGTTAGTAAATAATTATACATATGGATATTATGAAAGATTATTTAAATGATTTTAAGCTAAAAAATGAAGAAAACAAACTCAGTAATTCAGCTTATAATAATTTAATAAAAACTTATATGAACATAACCCCCAAAAATAAAGATATCAATGAAAATCAAAAAATTAGCATTATAATACCCACACACAACAGATTTGAACAATTAACACAACTAATTAACAGTATTTTTAACCAAACATACCAAAATTTTGAGATTATTCTAATTGATGACATATCCAGTGACAAAACGAATGAAATTTATAGTAATTATCCAGACAAACGATTAAAATATTTTTTAAATTATGAAAATTTAGGAATGGGATTAAACAGACAAAAAGGTTATAATCTATCAACTGGAGATTATGTGATTTTTTGTGATGATGATTGCTATTTTATTGATGAAGATTATTTTTTTGATTTAATAAACATATTTAAAGATGAAAATATCAATATAATCTGTTCCGAATCATATACTCATTATGAAAAAGAAAATAAATATGTGTATTCGAGTGTGAATTTTAATGATGGACAAATCGATTCAATTGAATACTTAAAAAATTTTATGATTAAATATAGAAAACCAACATCATTATTCCCTGCAGTATTCAGAAGAAAAACACTAATTGAAAGTCAATTTAAAGAAATGACAATGATGAATGATACTTCGGTATATTTAAGAGCTTTAATGATGGGTGGAAAAACTTTCATTAATAAAAAAATTATAGGAATATATCGAGTACATGGGGAAAATGATACGTTTAATCATGAATCAGATTTTATAATAAAGAATCTTGAAGAAAAAAAGAAAATTTATTATTATTTGAAAGAAAACCATACAATTCCTAATGTTGAAGATTGGTATGCTAAACAAATTTCCATAACTGTTAATCATTATTTGAAAAATACGGATGATGAAAAAGGTATGGATAATGTATTGAATTGGGTTTGGAGAAATGTGTCTTATGAAGAATATTTAAAATATCTCAAAAAAATAAAAGAATCATTTAATGTTAAATTATATTATTATAAATACCCAAATGTGGGCGATATGTTAAATGAAGAAATTTTATCATCGATTTTTAAGTTGAATTTTGAATTAGATTCATTTCAAAGTGCAGATTTATGTGCTATTGGCAGCATTCTAGACATGCTTTTTACAAACACAAATATTAATAATCAGAACAAGAAAATGCAAGAAGATTGTGATGGGAATAAGCCAATTCATATTTGGGGAACAGGTTTAATGCATCATTATGAGAACATTAATCAAAGTAATGTTCGACCTTTAATCATTCATGCTTTACGGGGCGAAAAAACCAGACAACATTTATCAAAAATACTTGAAAAGGATGTTTCATGTGTTTTAGCTGATCCAGGACTTTTATCTCCATTAATTGTTAAATCTTCTGAAAAAAAATGGCACATGGGCATTATTCCCCATTATGTAGATAAAGAAGAAGAAATTTTTAAAAAAATGCTAGAATATTACCCAAATTCAAAAATTATTGATGTTCAAAATGAAACTAAAGATGTTTTGAATGAAATATCCATGTGCGAATATATTATCTCCACCAGTCTTCATGGCATAATAATTGCTGATTCGTACGGCATTCCGAATTGTTGGTGTGAAGTTTCAGATAAAATTTTAGGAAAACGGTTTAAATTTCACGATTATTTTTCATCTTTTGGTAATGATAGAGAATTTTTTGATTTAAGAAGTGGAAATTACCCCCAAATTGATAAAGATTTTAAATGTAACTTTAAATCAATTAACCAAGTACATGAAAAACAAGAACAGTTAATCGATTGTTTCCCATTGAAATAAATAAATACTTTAAAATTTTCAAATTATGGAAAATATTCATTCTTTTTAACAACCAATTTGATGAAGTTCAAAACCTTCATCTTCAATTCTTTTAGGATAAATATTTCTACCATCAAAGATTATTTTTTGATTTAATCTTTTTGAAAGCTCATTTAAATCTAAACTTCTAAATTCTTTCCATTCTGTGATTAAAATTAAAGCATCAGCATTATCTAAAACATCATATTTTGAATCAACGTAAGTTATATTATCTGATTTAATTTCACATTTAAAATTTTCAATTGCTTTTGGGTCATATGCTTTTACTCTTGCTCCCCGTTTAATTAGCTCGGAAACAATGGTGATTGATGGGGCTGACCTAACATCATCAGTTTGAGGTTTAAATGAAAGACCCCAAATACCAAAAGTTAAATTACTTAAATCATGACCAAACCTATTAGTAATTTTATCTATTAAAACCATTTTTTGAGCTTCATTTACTTCATCAACCATCGACAATATTGATGGGATATAACCATTTTCAAGTGATGTATTAATTAAACCTTTTACATCTTTTGGAAAACATGACCCTCCATATCCACAACCAGCATATATATATTTATAACCAATACGTTTATCCGAACCAATACCTAATCGAACATTTTGAATATTTGCACCAGTCTTTTCACAAATATTGGCCATTTCATTCATAAATGAAATTTTAGTTGCAAGCATGGCATTAGCAACATATTTAGTCATTTCAGCACTTTTAACATCCATTATAATAAATCTATCATGATTAGAAACGAAAGGACCATATAATTCTTTTAAAATTTCTATTGATTTTATATCCTCAGAACCAATAATTATTCTATCTGGATGCAAACAATCGTCAATTGCCGCACCTTCTTTTAGGAATTCGGGATTTGATGCAATATGAATTTCAACATCCGAATTTTCATTGATGATTTCTTTTATTTTAAAATTAGTTCCAACCGGAACAGTTGATTTAGTAACAATTAATGATTCTTTTGTGATATTATCTGCAATTTGTTTTGCAACAGTGAAAATAAAATCTAAATTAACTCCTCCCCCTTCAGATTCAGGAGTGCCAATTGCAATGAAAATAATATTAGAATCATCCAATGCCTCTTTTAAATTAGTTGTAAAAATTAGATTATTTTTGCTTTGATTATCAATCACCATAGTTTCTAAATGAGGCTCATAAATTGGAATAATACCTTTTTTTAAATTATTGATTCTTTTTTCATCTATATCGACACAATATACCTTATTACCCATTTCGGCAAAGCAAGTTCCAGTAACTAGCCCAACATAACCTACTCCAATAATAGTCAAATTCATAAGATAACATTTATGTGTATAATTATAAATAACTATTGAAATAAAATATCAATAAAATACTTTTGATATTTTTTGATAAATATTACTATTTAAAAATTATCAAAGATTAATATGAAAAGGCGATATTTTGAAATACAAACATTATTTAATAACAAGATTTAATCTTAGAGTCCATTATGGGTGTGAATTAAGAGATCCGGACAATAATCCAATGCTTAGAATATTTGATGACGATTATTTAGAAGAACGATTTAATATATTTGAAAAATATACATTGCCATCTATAAAAAATCAGATTAATCAAAATTTTACTTGGGTTGTTTTATTTCATAAGAATACACCAGATGAATTTTTAAAGAGAATAAATGAATTAAAAAAAATTTATGAATTTGATGATTATTATTTTGATGATGAAGAAGAATTTACTTCACTAAATTTCTGTACCAAAAATGATAATTATGATTTTTATATTACTAGTAGAGTTGACAACGATGATATGATTGAAAAAAGTTTTATAAAACAAATTCAAGATTATGCAGACAACAATCTGCATAATTGCATTATTTCATTTCCCCATGGTGAAAAATTAGATTTGAAAACAAATAAAAAATATCATTATATACGAAAAGACAATCCTTTCTGTTCACTGATTAGTCAAAAAGGAACTTCCATTCTAAGGTATAATCATGCAAAAATTTTAGAAAATAATAATGTGGTTTTTTTTGAAACCGAACATCCAATGTGGACTGCAACTATCCATGAATCCAATGTTAACAATCAAATTGGAAAAAAGGACACTATACATGAAATTTTTAGTTAAATTTATTCATGATATTCAGTAAAATCAAAAATGATTCTAAATTATGAATACAATTCATTTTTTAGAATCCTCAATTGAATTATATAACTTAGCATTTTTTTTAATGAAAAAATATAGTTCTTTTTCTATATTTTGAATTTCATAATCTTTTTTCATATTATTTTCTTTACATTCATATTTCTCTTCAGTTATATAAGTGTTAGACTCAATAAACTCTTTTTGTGTCCGCCTACAAATTGATTGGAGCATTTTACCTGTGACATCTTCATGATTTTTAATGAATTGATTGAAAAAATCATTTAATTCATCATCTTCCAGAACAAATTTTTGATTTCTAATCTTTAAAAAAAGTTGTGATTTAAATAATTCTGAAAGTTCCTCCGGATTAATTTTTAATTCGTTTAGTTGCACTCGAAGAAAATTAAAATGATTTTTAGTGAAATAAATCTTTCTAAGTAACGGATTTATATTAAATTCCTCAAATAAATCCAATACACCCACATAACCCTCTAAAAGATCATATAAATATTTTTTCGTGATATTTTGAGTTACTGACTTATTATTAATATCAGTTCTAACATAATATTCAAAAACTATAAAATTATTCAAAGATAATATTGAGTTTGCATAAAAATATGATTTAATCAAAAAAACTATATCTTCTGCCATGCGTATTTCTGGAAATTTAATATCATTTTTAATTAATAAATCTCTTTTAAATAGTTTTGCAGGCAATCCTGGGGGGTTGAAATAAATCGAAAAATTTTCTTTTGGATTTGTAATAAATGTTTCATCCGCGTCAATAAATGGTTTCCAGGTAGCAATCCAGTTTTGTTTTTTATATCCTCCAGAAACAATATCCACATCAGATTCTATCATTTTAGTATATAAAACCTCACATGCATTTTCCATTAAAATATCGTCTGGATCGAAAAATAAAATATAATCTGAAAATGTGAATTTCATTCCTTCATTTCTAGGTTTTCCTGCAGTACCTGAATTTTCATGAAAATGAATTGATATTACATTATCATAATCTTCAGCATATTTATCAATAAGTTGAGAACTATTATCCGTAGAACCATCATCAACGAATATAACTTGAATATTTGAAAACCCAATTGTTTGCGAAAGAAGATTATCAAAACATCGTTTGATATATTTTTCAGCGTTAAATACTGGTATTATTATAGAAATTTTATACATTTTTTCACCTTGCATTTCTAATAAGTTCTTCGAATTCTTCATAATTTTTAGAATTTAATCCCGCATTAAATATTTTAATCGATTTTTCATCTAAAATATCAAAAATTCCTTCATTTTCATACTCTTCTTTTTTATTTATACAATCTTCTTTGATTTTTTCAAAAAAGTTCTTTTTATAATAATCTGAAGTTTGTAAAAATAAAAGTTTTATAAACATATATTTTCTAGAATAAATTGTAAATTTATATTCTTCATAAAAATCATATTTTTTAGCTAAATCAACAATTAGATTTCTTATTTCTATAACATCAGGGAAATTTTTACCCGTTGAAGTAGTAATTGAATTAAATCTTTCTCGTTTATTTGCCAAAAATTTATCATAATAATAAACCCTTTTAGAATTGAATAATGCTTCAATTAAATATAAATTATCTTCAAATATGAGTTTTTCAGGAAATCTAATATTTTTTACTGCTTCCCTATTGAAGAAACTTGATTGCATATTTGGTGAAAGCGTATATACATCAGACCCAATAGTTTTATAATCAAAAACAACATCACCCAATTCTTGTAAAAATGCGGGTTTAACTCTTTGATATAAGGCTTTCTTTTCACCAGTTTCATCATCGAATGTCATTAAATTAAATTTGAGCATATCTAATTCTTTAAATTCACACTGTTGATACATTTCTTTAAGACCGATTATTTCAACTACATCATCAGAATCTATGAAATAAATATATTTGCCTTTCGCTATAGCTAAACCAGTATTTCTAGCATCCCCCAAACCTTTATTTAGTTGAGTAATAATTTTAATTCGAGAATCTATTTCCATGTATCTTTTAAGTATATCTAATGAAGAATCAGTAGATCCATCATTTACACAAATAATTTCTATATCTTTTAAGGTTTGATTAATTACGCTTTCTAAACATTCTTCAAGATAATTTTCAACATTATAAACTGGAATTATCACTGAAACTTTAACTTGGAAGTTATTAAAACAATAAATGTCATAATCATTAATATTTTCTGAAATAATATGATTATATTGCGTACCATTAAAAATTATATTGGACTTGTCTTCAGTTTTATCAAATATAAATTTTTTTTCAATATCTTCTTTAAAACCAACATCATGGGAGATATAACTTGAATGTAATATTGCTTCCCACACAAAATCCGAATCTAAATTAACATCAGCAAAAACAAAATAGTCATTTTCAAATAACTCTAAATCATTTAGTTGTGATTTTAGAATAGTATTCGGCAGATATAATTTATCTTCAGTTGTAATAATTATCATTTGTTTGAATGGATATTCAATAGAATGGAAATGATTATAAATTGACTCCAATTCAATTAGATTATTCAAATTGTAAAATAAAGTAACATGCTTAATATATGGAATGTATTTAAAATTAATTGTATCGAGAATTTGTCTAAATCTATTAGTATAAGTATGATTTTTTAAAACATTATGCAAATTTTTATTTTTGATTTCATCCATTTCTATTTTTGTAAAATCAATGTTGTCTTTATTAAAATAATATATATTATTTCCAAATAAATCCTCTAATAAATCAGAATAATCCGCAAAAATTAACTTATTCAAGGACATTAATTCAAAAATTTCATGATTACATAAATTCTCATTTGTTAATAAAGGACAATCCTCCAATTCCCCAATAATATCCTCTTTTTTTTCTAAATTTGATTTTTGATTATAATGAATAGTGGTTCTGTTCGTTTTTAAACTATTTGTTCTATATACATCAAATTCCCTTTTAATTGTCTTAATAGTTCTTGATATTTTTTCATCTTTAGAATTTTTATTTATTAATTTATGATTTTTATTTAAAGGATTAAATAACATTGGTTGTGTTGCAAACATTAAATAATTAACATTCTCATGATTTTTATTTTGATAATATTGTACACTTTCTTTATAACATGAAAAAATATAATCAAAACTTAAAAATATCTCTTTAGATAAATCCGTTTTTTTATTTTCCCAAACTATTGTGGGAATATTAAAGTCATTACAATATTTAATGATTTCATATAAATCAGCATTTTCATTATTTGATGTTGTAAATAAAAATAAATCTGGTTTTTTAATTTTTAGTTGATTTAACCAATTATTTGGGTTTAATTTAAATAAATGACATTCAAATTTAAATGAATTATATGTATACTGATCACATAATGTTGCTACCAAGATATCTTTTTGCATAGGAGTATTTTCACCAAAAATATGATAAATCGCATCCTCATATTTTCCTTGAAAAATAAAGTCAAATAATGGAGATTTATTATTTGATTCAAAATCATTATTTTGATAATATAAATCAAATAATGGTTTTGAATATATAAAAAGTTCTAATAAATCATCCGCAGATAACTTATTTGTAGAACAAAGGGTTAAAAAATAATTTAAATTATCAAAAAGCAATATATTATTAAAAATATGGGAGTTATCCCGATTTTGAGTTATATAAAACATTTCATAATAGGTATCTAACAATCCTTTAATCATTTTTTTAGAAAAAACCGGATTTTTACTATTAGATTTTACTAAAATTTTATTTAATATTTTAAAATTTTTAGAACTTGAATAAACATTAATAAAAAATGATAATTCCGAATCAAATGAATCATTTGAAAACATGATATTATTATTGGTAATAAACGATTTTTTAAAAAGTTTATCACCCATATTAAAATTCTTAAATAAACTAAGTTCATTATCTAAAGATTTGTTTTCATCAATTTTTGAGATACCGCTAATAAAATCAATGTCTTTATTTATTATTCCATTATATAATAATTCACATGCATCATCCATAAGTATTTCTTCAGGTTTTAAAAACATCAGAAAGTTACTAGATGCATGTTTCATTCCAATATTATATAAATGGCCGTTAAAAATATCATAATCTTTTATTTTTATTGAAATAATATTTTCATAATTTTCAGATAAATCAATCAAATATTCATCTAATTTTTGATATACAAATATAATTTGTAAATTTTCAAAACCTATGCTTTGATTTAATATAGATTCAAAAGTTTCATCATTTAATTCATGATGAATAGATAATGGGATAATAATTGTTATTTTAAACACAAGAACACCTTAAGTTATTTTTCATGTTCACAAGTAGATATATACTCTAAAAGTTCTTCTTTTGAGTTAGTATTAAAATATTTTTTATTGAATTTGCGTTTTTCTTCAAATCCTTTGCAAACATAATGTAATTCTGGTGAAAAATATTTAATCCACCTACTTCTTTCAATATCTGAATTATTATTAAGATAATATCCTATATCAAAACATTTGCTATTTTTTAAAGAGTTATATAATTTAAAATTAACCAAAAATTCATTAGGTTTTGACTTTAAAAGTAAATATAAATAAGAAGAAGGAGAAATGAATTTTTTAATTAAAGATTGATTTTTAAAATAATTTATTTCCAATTCATTATTAGATATTTCTTCTTTAAAACAAAGGAGACAATAATCTTTTGAATTTAATTCAGTGATTTGATGTAAATTTTCCTGTTTTACAGCATTTAATAACTTTTTTGTACTCTTGATTTCAGAATAAAGATTATTAACTTTTTTAATTTGATTGCTCAAATCTTGATTTGCAACTTTTAACTCTTTGCTCAAATTACGGTTTGCAACTTTTAAATCATTGTTATCTTTTGACATTTTTGATTCAATTTCAGACAAATCTTTTTCCAATGAATTAATTTTTTCATTACTCGCTTTAATTTTAAATATATAATCTGCTTCGTTATTTTTTGATAATGATTTAATATTATTAATTTCATTTTTTAAATATTTAATTTCTGTGTTTGCAGATTGAAGTTTACTTTCCAAAGAATTTAAATCATTATTCTTATTGGTTAATTTAGACTCGAAATCTTTAATTTGCAAATCTTTTACATTTAATTCACTAGTCACACCAATTAACTGACTTTCTTTAAGTTTAATTTCACTATCTTGAACATGAATTTTATTTTCATAATCCTTAATTATTTTTTTATTTGTATTTACACTAGAATTAAGTTCTTTAATATTGTATTTTTCAAGATATGACAGGAGTAACTGATTTTCTATTAGTATATCAGAAAAATTTTCTATATTTAATTTTTTATCAAAACATTCATGCTTTGTTTTATCTATTCTGATTTTTGAAATTGTTGTTTTAGGACATAAAATCGTGATATCTTCAATAAATTTGAATTCTACTAAATCAATATCACTATTTTCATCTAAAAAATCTTCAATTGCTGTTGATACTCCATTTTTCGGAGTATTTTCGTCACACGCATGAAAATAATTATCTTCAATGATAATTTCGGCACCATCATAAATAATCGGTAATCCTTTTATTGATTCTTGTTTGTAATTTTGAGGAATATTTTTTGGATTTTTGTATGTGTCTCTGCGTTTGTGAGGGAAAGTATTGTTACATATGAAAACTATTGGAAATTCATCATTTGTTTTTTTAATAATGTTCAATTCATTGTAAACTGTATACCAATTAGGATCATCATTTATGAAAATCGCTTCATAATTTTTTTGATGATTAAGAACATCTAAAGGATTTCCATTAATTGTTTTAATTTGTGGATGAGTAAAATTAGAAGTTATTGCAATAAACTGTGCATCATACTTAAAAATTTCATTTGCTAAATTTTCATCTAGTAATCCAGATATAATTGCTTTTTTCACTTTGAAATTTTTTAATAAAATTGGAATTGAGTTTAATTTATAAAAATCTAACATTAATATTCACTACCTTTTAAAGATTTAATAGTTTCATCTTTCTCATTAATAATTGATTTTAGAAGTTCGATTTCTTTGAATATGGATTTTAAATTTGAATTATTTTTATCAATAGTCATTTTTAAATTATTGATCTCTTCATTTAATGCTTTATTTTTATTATCTCTTTCATTTAATTCCTGCTGAAGCTGATTATTCTGATCAACAATCTGCTCATTAACACTAATTCTTTCATTTAATTCCTGCTGAAGCTGATTAT
>NZ_FMXB01000003.1:0-353 GCF_900103415.1 Methanobrevibacter millerae | reverse complement strand
ATTTTTACATTAGCATCAATTCTTTCATTTAATTCCTGCTGAAGATTATTGTTAACTCGAGCTAACTCATGGACATATGATTCATTTGAATCAATTTCTATTTTGTATTTCTTTATATTTTTTTCATATTTATTAGTTAAATTGTTAAAATCAGAAATTAAAGATTCAATATTTGAATCCTTATCCGAAATATTTTTTGATATATTAATATTTTCTGAAGATAATTTTTCATTTTGAGTGGTTAATACTTCAACCTTTTCATTAAGAACCTTAGCCTCATCATCCTTAGAAGCAACAACCTCATTCAAACTAACATTCTTAGAAGTCAATTCCTCAATCCTATCATTAAGAAC
>NZ_FMXB01000002.1:82256-202544 GCF_900103415.1 Methanobrevibacter millerae | reverse complement strand
AAAAACTACATCAATCTAGTTTGAGCATCAATATAGCTAGGCTCATTGACCTCTTTTACAACATCTCCCTCATTAACATCCCCAATCAGCAAGGGTGAATCTGGATTATGCAACTTCTGGTTCCTTTTGACCAGCTCATATTGGTGTTGGCATAATAACATTAAATTTATAATCTCTTCTAATTAAATTTCATCACTCAACAAGAAGTCTAAGATATTCCTATTTCGTATTTCCTCTCTTGACATATTAAACTCATCAATGGATATTATATATTTTTGGATAATTGTCCTTAACCAGAATCATGGGAGGAATTCCCTTTCAATTGTTTCTTCATGAAAAACCTATATGGATAAGTATAAGTTAACAAATTTTAAAAAATTAAAATTGTTGCATTATAAGTTTACAATTTGATTAACTTCTAAAAGCAGTCAATGGTTCAGACTTGTTAAAACTTCTTCAATGAAATATTCATGAATTAAAGTGTCCTCTGTTAATTCTGGATGAAATGAAATTGCAATGTTGTGTCCTTGCTGAATGGCAATTATTTCACCATCAAATTCTGACAATATCTTAATATCATTTTTGGACCCATCATAAGATTCAAGTGCCGGTGCTCTAATAAACACACCAGAATACTTTTGATTTAATATTTCAATTTCCGCTTCAAATGAATCCTTCTGCCTTCCATAGGTATTTCTTTTAACAGTTATGTCCATAAGTTCAAGTAGCGGCTGGTTGAAATCTGTTTTTTTGCCAAGAAGCACCATTCCAGCACAAGTTCCAAAGACAGGAATATTATTTTCTTTAATAACTTTATCAATACCCCTTTCCTTAATGAGCTTGCCAATTACAGTACTTTCCCCACCGGATATGATTAATCCATCACATTTTTTAACATCATCACTGTATCTTACTTCTTCCACTTCTATATCGAGTTTTAAGTTTTCAACGGTTTTTCTTGTCATGTCAAAGTGTTCTGAAACTGCACCCTGAAGATTTAGGATTCCGATTTTTATCATCTAAGCACCTTAAAAAATAATTAAAAATATGAGGAATTTTAAATTCCCCTGTCCTGCATTCTGTCGGATTCGCTCAAAGTTGACATTTCCAGACCTTTCATGGCTTCGCCCAATCCTTTGGATACTTCCGCCAATACTTCAGGCTTGTCGTAATTTGCAGTTGCTTCAACTATTGCTTTTGCAAATGCTTCAGGATTGTTTGACTTGAATATTCCTGATCCCACAAAAATGCCGTCGGAACCTAACTGCATCATGAGTGATGCGTCAGCAGGTGTTGCAATTCCTCCTGCAGCAAAGTTGACAACAGGTAATTTGCCCAATTCTGCAGTTTGCTTTACAAGTTCAATTGGAGCTTCGATGTTTCGCGCATATTTCCAGAGTTCCTCTTCCTCCATTCCATATATTGTTCTGATTTCTCCCATCACCATTCTCATGTGGCGAACTGCTTCTACAATGTTTCCTGTTCCAGGTTCTCCTTTGGTACGAATCATAGCTGCACCTTCGTCAATTCTCCTTAGTGCTTCACCAAGGTTACGTGCACCACATACGAATGGTATTGTAAATTCCTTTTTGTTAATGTGATATTCTTCATCTGCAGGTGTCAACACTTCACTTTCATCAATCATGTCAACTCCAAGGGTTTCCAATATTTGCGCTTCTGCAATATGGCCTATTCTTGCCTTTGCCATTACAGGGATGGATACTGCATCAACCACCTCTTCAACAATTGTTGGATCAGCCATTCTGGCCACTCCCCCAGCAGCACGAATGTCTGCAGGTACCTTCTCAAGTGCCATTACTGCCACCGCCCCTGCATCTTCTGCAATTGAAGCCTGTTCTGCATTCACTACGTCCATAATGACTCCGCCTTTTGTCATTTTGGCGAAACCTTCCTTTAACACATCTGTTCCCTTTTCTACCATGTTAATTTCTCCGTCATAATATAATATAACAATTGTTATTATTGATTTTAATAATATATAAATGTTAAGTTTTTACATACCATGGCACTTTCAAAAACTTGTGTGATTTTTTTCTTTTTTATTTTTTATGTTCCAATGATTTAGTTTTAGCATGAATCTTCTTAGAAGTCCTTGTTCTATTTTCATTGTTCTTTTTATGTGTTTTGGAAATATTTTTTGAAAGATATTTTCGATTTTATTGTTCGTTGATGGAATATTCGTATTTTCCAGGTGTGTCGTCAATTTTTGAAAGTAAGGGATGATAAATTTATCTACGATTTTGATTGTAAAGTTATTTTTTGAATATTTTTTATCTAATAGTAGATTTCGTAGATTTTTAGCATCATTTAAGTTTTTTGCATCCAATATTTTAAAAATGTGCCTTTTTAAATCAATTAACTCATTGAATTCTTCTTTTTCTAATTGATTTTTGTCAAAATAATCTCTAAATCTTTTGTTTATGTTTTGTTTTACATGAAATTTGCAGAAATGTTGTTTAACTTTTAATTTATCTATTGCTTCTCTATATTCGTGTTTTAAATCTGTTCCAATTGAAATCTTTTCTTGATTTCTGAGGGATTCGTGTAAAAATTGATAAATGGTCTTGGAATCTTCTGATTCGACTAATTTGACTGAAACAAGAGTATTTAATTTAACATCAAATAATGCTAAAAGGTAGTTCCATTTGCCTTTAATTTTCACCCAAAGACTGTCGAATAAGTAATATCCAGAATAAGTTCTATTTTCATAGTTAAATTCGTATTTTGATTTTAATAAGATGTTTTCAATACTTTGATGAGATATTTCGATGTTATGTTGTTGTTTTAAGTCAAATCGGATTTTATGGAGTCCTGCTCCATAAATTTGATATAAATTTTCAATACAATTAATTACAGGCAATGTAATATTGGAATTGGAATAAACAAGTGATGATAAATCAGAATAAAAGACTTTACCACATTTTTTGCATTTATACTTTTGAATAGTACAAATTTGTTCTCCAATTCTTAAAAAAATTAATTTTCTTTCATAAGTTCCATTTTTAACAGTATGATGAGACTTACAACTTGGACAAATACCAATCCTATTTTCAAAATGAATTTTACCTCTTTTTTCCAATCTGATGAGGTTATTTTCAATATTTTCACAACCAAATCGAGAAAGATCATCAGATTGACGGAATTCAGAAAACTCCGGTACAAAATCGGAAAGTTTATATTCTTTTAACTCCATACATTCATATGGAGCTTTAATATTTTTACTGGTCATATTAATATTTAAGTTCCACCTTATATATTAATTTTACTGCTTTTAAATTAAAAATAAAGAAAAAATAGAACGAAAAAATTTCGAGACTCAAAAACTAGTGAAAATTCAAATCACACAAGTTTTTGAAAGAGACAAAAAAAGTAGTGTAGAGAGAACAAAAGTTATACAACTATCACATGAGTTTTCATATATATGTTAATTATAGGGTCTCTTGAACTATCGGAAGATGACTTGGATAAATTAATTTTATAAAATTTGTGTTGATTTTAGGCATCATGAGAAATAAAAATTTAATATCTAAAAATCAAATAAAGTAGTTTGTTTTGGTTCAATATATTTTATTACTTCCGTATCTGTTAGTTTGTCATTTTCTTTAAGGTGTCCTAGCAACAACGGTGATTTCTCATCATGCAATTTTATAACATTTTTTGGAATTTCAGGTTTTCGATTAGCGTAGCAATATTTACATTCACTTAAACAGGAATTATAAGCCCCTATGTCTCTTGATGGAATACAGTGACAGTTTTCTCTAATTCCTGTTCCTTTTACATTTTTATAAACTACATTGTGTGCCTGTTCTAAAATTTCCCGAGTTGTGCAACCTGCAGCATGAATGTTGTATTTTTCATAGCTTTCATTTGTTGCACATGATTGAGTATACAGATTAAATCTCTCCGATATCTCACCAATCCCTTTCAATAACTTCACTTTATCTTCTTCAGTAAGTGGAATTATCTCAGGCATGTTCTCTTCAACTTTTTTGTACATGTCCACAAAGCTGAATATGCATCTGTAAACTAATGGTGAGATCTTTTCTGCCATATATTCAAATGTTTCCAGATGTTTTTCAACAGTGTATTTTTCAGTAAGAAGTATTGGATCATATCTCCAGAGAATCTTGTTGCTACCAACAATATCGGATAATCGTTTCAACGTTTTAATAGATTGATTTATTGATGGGACTTTCGGTTCTATGTCCTTGCCGTATGCAGTAATCGTGTAGTTGCACAATATATTGTACTTTTCATCAATGTCACCTATATGTTTCAGGATAGGTTGGTAGTTTTTGGAGCAGAACAGAAGACAATCGACATCTTCGGGCTTTAAGCTTAACTTGTATACATTCTCCCTTGCAAATGGATTTCTTGAATATGCATATCCCTCTTCAAGCCTGTTCAGTAGCCATGGAGTGTAGTAGTTCACTATATCTGTTCTTCCGCCGACGTTTATTATCATGTTATCACTTACTATATCTGGTGACATTAACATTTCTTATTTGTGTTTTGACCAGCATCATACAGCCAATTCTGATAAATAATAACTGTTCAAGACAACATTTTTATTTCTATACATTCACTAATTTTTTTATTTTATATTTGAATATATGTTAAAATTCTACGATTTGAACGAATTTCCAAAAACTTTAATTACTGAAGAAAAGAATATTATAATCTGTAGTGAGAGAAAAGTAGTAGATAATTTCGTGACTATTGGCATAACAATAATTGCTTGTCATCAATTGTTTATAATAATTTCAGCATCTTATCCTCAACTTTTCCAATAATACTCAAGTAGTTAACTTTGTATCATTAGTTGGTTCAGGTTGTGTCAGTGATTATAGTACATGTTCAGAATTTGTATTTCCACCATCTCCAGTTTCTCCCATTATAGATTAAAATATTTAATTATCATGATTTCTAAAAAAAGTAGTGTAGAGAGAACAAAAGTTATACAACTATCACATTAGTTTTCATATAACTCTCTCCATTGTAATTATTATTAATATTTTAAATTTCAAGTTATATATAATTAATAGGTATTTTAAGTTGGTTTTGATATTACTCATTGTTTTTGATTTAGATTGTTGGACAAGAAGATTTTGATTAATAGAAACTTTTTTATATTACAAAAAGATTATTTTAGATATGAAATCCTCTGAATTACATGAAGAAATTAAAGAAAATTTAAAAGATTATCCCATTGAATATCTTAGAAACAAAGTAACAGACGATAGATACAAAGACCCATTGACCAAAAAACTTGCCAAGTACAATTCAGAAACATGGGATGAAATTTTCGCTTTAAACATTAGTGAAGACTATGAAATTAAAGACAGCGCAATTGAAAATCTAAAAAAGGATATCGACTATTATTTTGACACTTATGCTGGAGGAGATGAGGAAACTAGAGAGTTTACAAAATACATCTGCCTCTATTTGGCATTTATGGCCAAAAGACCACTGCACCCGGTTGGAGATAATCCTGCAAAAGATGAGGTCTTTTTAGAAAATGGAGAATATAAATGCAAAACTAGAATCATGAGCATTAAAGATAAAAATTCATTATGCCGTTATTGCATTTGTAAAAATGCAGGTTTTTCCTTTGGATTTTAAGATTAACAGGAGTTTTATAATGGGAAATGAATATTTAGAACTATGTGAGGAATTATTAAAAATTACCCATGAAGAAAAAATATCTGGCAATTCAGTTTTAGAAATATTGAAAAAATATTGCTCAACCATTTCAGTATTTGACATGATGGCAGTTAGCGCTGAGATAATTGAAGAAAACAAATATGTTCAAGCAAACTATAGGGAAGACAGCCAAAAATCATATGTTGAAACATTCATATTGCGTGTTAAAGAAATCTTAGCAGATAATAACGATTATGCCAAAATAATTGATAAAGAAGAATTTGCCGATGCAATTAAAACTTTAATGACAAATCGTGAAAATCCAACAGAAAAATCCAAAAGTAAATTTCCATTAATTGGTTGCATGGCTTCAATTTATACAACATTCCTTTTAGAAGAACCCATCCATAAAGTCGGTACACTATTTCCCGGATCATTAAGAGTTGAAGAAAAAGATGGAAAGTTTTATTGCCCTGTAAGAGATGCAAATATCGATACTCCTAATGCAGTCTGCAATATCTGTCTTGCCGAACAATTAGATTTTTAAAATAACAAATAATTCGGTTGGTATTAATTCAGACTCATTAATTCAAAAAAATTAATTCAGAATGCATATTTTATTTAAATAAAATTCCAGAATACTCTTTAATTATTTACTGGATATGATAATATTTATATTTTTCAGGTCGTGAATTATTAATAATTAATAATTCTGGTTAATTAATAGTATATTAAAAAGTTAGAGATTATCTGTGCAATAACGAAAAATTAATATTAAAATAGAAACATATGTTTTTTTGTGCAATTTGCCCCTTACTTTAAGAAGCATGCTTATTCTTGGATTATGAATATAAAAAATATCTCATTTCTGGACAATTTTTTATTAGAAACTATATTCAATGGGGAAAAATGATTATGGAATTTGAAAATAAAAATGGTTTAATAACTTTAATTATAATTATATTGGCTTCTTCAGTTACTTTAATATCACAAAGTATTGTAACAACAAGTTTGCCTTATTATATGAATGATTTCTCAATATCTTCTGCAACTGCGCAATGGACATACTCTGTATTTCTATTGGTGATGGGAGTAATGATTCCTCCGACAGCATTCATTACAAAAAGATTTAAAATTAAAACAATATTGATAACATCTCTCATATTATTCATAATCGGGTCAGTGCTCTGTTTTTTATCAACAAGCATTGAAATGTTGATTGTTGGTAGAATCTTGGAAGCAATGGGGACGGGTATTTTAATGCCAATAGGTCAGATATTGATTTTCAGGGTAATGCCTGAAGAAAAATGGGGATTTTTCATGGGCTTAATGGGATTCCTTGTTGGAATTGTACCTGCAATGGGACCTACAATCGGAGGAATTATAATTGACTTATTTAATTGGAGAGTTATTTTTGAATTTTTAGCGATAATAACTCTATTAATTCTAGTTTTATCAATACTCCTTGCAAACTTTGAACTTGAAACCCAAAATTATCCTTTGGATTTCCCATCATTGATATTGTCCATAATATTTTGTGTAGGGCTGATGATTGGATTTTCAAATATTGCAGAGTTTGGATTCAGCTTTATTCATGTGATTTTACCAATAATCATTGGAATATTGACATTAATAATATTCGTTAAACGTCAAAACAAAATTGAAAATCCTCTTGTTAACTTAATAGTACTGAAAAATAAGTATTTTGTATATGGGACTGTTTTTGCAGCATTGTTATATTTTATGATGTGTGGAATCAATGTAATGGTGCCGTTGTTTGTACAGAATGTTGCATATTACTCTCCAACGGAATCTGGACTCATATTATTCCCTGCAGCAATAATCATGATTGTATTCAATTTCATAAGTCCTATAATGGCCGATAAGATTGGAATAAAGCCGGTTTTAATAGCATCATCAATCATGAACATTATCGGATTTGCTTGTATGATGACTTATAACATGAATTCCACATTTGAATATCTGTTGGCTACTCAGTTAATCAGGGGAATCGGCTGTGGGCTTGGCCTATCACCTGCAATTACTTGGGCAATGAGTGTTGTTGCAGGGGATGTTGAGGATGCAACTGCAGTCAACAACACCACAAGGCAGGTCGTAGGAGCTATAGGATCATCAGTTACAGTTGTGATAATGCAGATATTGGCAAATGGAAAAATTACTCATAATCAGTTTTCCGTTAATTCATTTAGTATGACTTCATTAATGATGATACTAATAACTGTAGTCTTGTTAATAATAACAATACTGTTCATAAAAAATAAAAATGACATTGTGGATGATTAACAGTGACTATATTATATTTCATTAATTATTTTCTTTCATAAACATCGTTAGGTTCATTGTCATGTATTTCACAGTCGTATAATTTAAAATCTTCCTCTTTAGAAATATATATTGCTCCACCATCCCATTGTGCGGTGTTTCCTGTCATTATAGTATTATTTGCGGTTCCTTTTCCATAAATTGCTCCGCCGGCACTTGAAGAATTATTGCTAAATTCGGAATTATTGACAGTGCAGGTTCCATAAATTGCACCTCCATGAAATCGCGAATGATTGTTTTCAAATGTTGATTTGTTAATAGTGCATGGTCCATAAATTGCACCCCCATCTTCGGAGGTATTATTTTTAAATTTGCAGGAAGTTATTTTTAGTTTTCCGGTATTGTGTATTGCTCCGCCTTCACAATATGATGATGCTCCAACATGATGTTCTACTTCTGCCTTATTGTCTGTTAGTATGCTGTCTTTTAGAGTTAACTCTCCTTTGTTGCTGATTGCCCCTCCGTAACTTTTTATAACCCCTACTGAAAAGATGAATCCTTCCATTAAATTTTCTTTTATAGTGGTGTTAATTATTGTCATCATTCCATTTTCATCGTTGTGTACTGCTCCACCGTGTTTTTTTGCACTACTATTTGATAAGGTACTGTCTTTTATTTTTAGTTCACCGCTATTGTCTATTGCCCCACCATTGTTATTTGCATGATTGGATTTTAATGTAGAGTTATTGATATTGAATATTCCATTATTGATTATTGCTCCTCCACTATCTTCAGCTTGGTTTTCCATGATTTTGGAGTCTTTGATTGTTGTGTTTCCAAAGTTAACTATCATTCCACCATTTTTTGCCTTGCTGTGGTTTAATGATGTCTCTGTAATGGCTATTTTTCCATTTTTGTCATTGTATATTGTTCCACCATATTTTTTTGCAGCGCTTCCTTTTATTTCGCTGTTTTTTATTGTTAGTTTGCCTTTATTGTATATTGTTCCGCCGTTGAGGGAGGCATGGTTTTTGTCTAATGAGATGTTCTGGATAATGCAAGTTCCCCCATTTCGTATTGCGCCTCCATTTAATGCACCGTTTGCATTGAATTCGGTATTTTTTATTGTGACAGAACCTTTTTCGTTGCTTATTGCTCCGCCATTATCTTCGGAGGTGTTGGATATGAATTTACAATTCTCTATTTTTACTTTGTTTTCATTATTGATTTTTAATGCTCCACCGTGATTATTTGGTGAGTCATAATGTGATTTGTGAGATTTTCCGTTTTTGAATACTATGTTTTTTAATGTAATGTTGTTCCCGGTTATTATAAAAATACGTGATTTGTTCATTCCATCAATGGTGTTCCCATTGCCGTCAATAGTCAAATCATCAATGTTGAGTTCGATTCCGCCTTCATAGAAATTTTTCTCATAATTTTCAAAGGTTATGTCCTCTTCTAGAATGATCTTTTTACTTTTGCTATTGTGAATCAGGTTATCTAAATATCCAAAATCAAACCTTTCGTCATTGGAAATACTCTCATAAATTTCAATATTGCCTTTACCTTCAATTTTGTCTTCCATATCCTCTAAAGAGTTAATAATAAGTATCTGTCCATTGTTTAAAATGGATTTTGAATCATTTATTTTTGAATTTTCAAATGTTAAATCTGTCTGGTTAATTATGCTTTTTGTATTGTTGGAAAGTTCATTGTCAAAAATACATTTTTTTAGAGTGCATGATTTCCCGTTATTATTAATAATTGATTTTTCAATAGAATTGTCCTTGAAAATGCAATCCTCAGCATATAGTGTTGCGTTACTAATATTGAATATAATCTCTTCTGATTCATTAAGATTAAATCGGGTTTTATAAATTTCCATTGGGTCTTTATTAAAAATGATGTTGTGTAAACAGTGATTTTGTGAAAATTCACAGTCGTTAAGTTTCATCTCGTAATTGTTGTATACTGCTCCACCATCTTCTCTTGATGAGTTTTCAATATACTGGTCATTTTTTGCATTTATTTCTCCCCAGTTGCTGATTGCCCCGCCATAGAATCTTGCCTTATTTTGGCCAAATTTATTGTTTTGGAGTATTATGCTTCCGTTATCGTTGTGTATTGCTCCCCCAAACCATGATGCCGAATTTTCAGTAATTGTATTGTTCTGGAGTATTATGCTTCCGTTATCGTTGTGTATTGCTCCACCATATTCTGCAGTGTTTTGTGTAATTGTGGAGTCTTCCAATGTCATTTTTCCTAAATTATATATGGCTCCGCCATCCTCTTCTGCATTTCCATCTTTTAGTGTGATGTTTTTCAATGTAATTTCCTGTCCGGTTATCTTAAATATTCGGGTTTTTCCTTTGGCGCTGATTGTGTGTCCGTTTCCGTCTATAACAATATTATTTGCATTAATCACTATTCCATTTTTGTATTCACTGTATTCTTCTTCGTCTAATATGATGTCACAATCAAGTTTTATTTTCTTTTCTCCAAAATGGATTAAATTATCCAGATATTTGAAATTTTGAGGCATAATCTGCTTGGTTTCATCTATCTTGGTGTATGTAATTGTCTGGGATGAATTTGAGGAGGGTATCAGGAGATCATTATTTGAATCATATAGTTTCAATTCATAGCTGTTGTCTGGGTTTTCGGTTGATAATTCAATCATGAAAGTGCCGGCCGGTGTTACTGGAATCTGTCCTGTAGAATGGTGGTTGGATGTGTTTGTTAGTTCAACATGATATCCTTCGGGTGTTTCGTTGAGGTTTTCAATTTTGCCTCTTATTGTAAAACTATTATCAGTTCCTTTGGCTTTATGAAGAGTTTTGACAGTTATTTGATCTTTTTCTGAGACATCTTTTTGTGAAGTGGTTTCATTTGAATAAGTGTGTTCATTTGTTGGTTTTGGTTCTTCGCATCCATAGAAATCATTATCAGTTCCAGCTATCGCTTTATTGCCGCTAAATTTGCAAGAAAGTAGTCTGCATGTGCCCCTACTATAAATTGCTCCTCCTTTGGCATCATAATAAACGTTCGCTCTTAATATTTTGGCTCTATCTTCATTCCCGGCAGTATTATTCTTAAACTCACATTTTATGAAAGTACACTCTCCACTATATTTAACAAAAATGGCGCCCCCATGATAAATATAGTCTATATCATCCATTTTACCTCTTCTTTCCCTGTTTTTTTCTTCTTTTTGGCCGTTACCTCCCCATAGGCCTCCTTCGAATATGGTATTTTTAAATGTGATATTTTTGCCGGCAATTTCCAGTATTCCCTTGGAACCTCTGCCGTATATGGTGTGCCCCTTTCCGTCAATTGTAAGGTTGTCTGCATTGATTTCCATTTCTCCTATTGTCAAATCGGAATCAAGTTCAATATTTTTAAAATTATCTTCAATTAACTTTTCAAAGGTATCGAGGTCATTTGCTACTTGAAGTGAATAATTTTCAGGATTTGGAATGTTTTCTTCTTTGGTGTTTTCTTTTGAAGTGTGCACTTCCAGGTTTTTTTCCTCTTCGTTTTCAACAGTGCCTCCGCTGTGTTCAGAATAATTGTTTGATAAGATAGAATCTTTAATATGGAGATTGCCTTCATTGAAAATTGCTCCGCCCAATTTTGCTGAGCTGTCAGTTAATTTGGAACCTGAAATTTCTAATTCTCTATCTTCAATTTTAATTAATCCGCCTTCACTTCTAGGGGATTCGCTATTGTAGTCAATGTGTCCGTTTTTTAAAATAATGTTTTTAATAGTAACGTTCTTTCCGGTGCAGTAAAATATTCTTGTTGATTTCCGTGAGTCTATTGTATGACCGTTTCCGTCAATAGCTAAATCATCTACATCCACTTTAATTCCATTCAAATATTGAAATTTTTCATCTTCACCTAATACAATATCTGAATCTAGAACAATCTCTTTTACTCCACTATGAATCAACTCATCCAAATATCTGAAGTTTCTAATCCCTGTCTGTTCATCTGTTTTCCTGTCTTTTAAAACAGATTCTTCAGAATGCATATGATGAATTTCTTTTTTTTCTTTATTTTCTGCCAATTCATCTTTATTCTTTATATTATCATTATTGGGAGATTCCACATCATCTTTTTCTTCCAATCCAAATGCTTTTTTAACATTATCAAAAAAACCCATTTTAAACACAACACTAAAAGAATTGTTATATAATATTATAAAATTTAAATTAATTAAACCTTGTTTAAAAAGCATTTGTTTTTTTAGAAATATGCATACATCATGTAAAATAAATATGGCGAGGGTATATTGTTGTACTGAAAATAATGAGGAAATTATGTCAGAAACTATTTTGCTTATTAATAGCATTATTGATGTTAAATTACCTACAATGGAAACAAATACTTCAACAAAGTAACCAAAAAAGCAAAAATAATCATTTAAATGAGAGGATTAAACCTCTCTTAATTTTTTTATATTTGATGATGTTAAATATCTGGTGAATTAGGATGATTAGTCCAGCAACTGTTTTCTGAATCCTTCCTTTGCCTTTAAAATAGTTTTTTCATCGTATAATTCTTTGTTATTGTCTAAAGTAAATTCAACCAAATCATAAATTACTTTATTTAGGGATTTCCCTTTATCGGTTAGGAAATATTCATCACCCTCTTTTTTAATCAATCCCTGTTCTTCCATGAATTTCAAGCTTCTGGACAATGCCTTGTTTGACATTTCAGGTCTTTCCTTTTGAAATTCGCTAAATCGGGTTTTTCCAAAGAACATGTCGCAAATAATTTGCAAAACCCATTTTCTATTGATTATGTCGAGGGATAATTCAACTGGGCAATGAGTAAGTTCAAAATCAAAATATGTCATATGGTTTAAAGGTTTCTATTTTGTCTTATTTTAATGTTTAGGTGTCATAGCCGTCACTTTAACTTTTTATATTCATTTATTGAGATAATTAAACATGACATTAAAAGATAATCTTCCAAAAATTGCCCTTGGTGCTTGGGCATGGGGTAATGATGGAACTTTTGGAGACGAACATAAAATTGAAGACTTAAAACCCATCTATGAAAAATCAATGGAATTGGGATTAAACCTTTGGGATACTGCATATGTTTATGGAATGGGAAAATCTGAAGAGGTTTTAGGAGAATTCTTAAAAACCTCCAATCGTGAGGATTTTGTAATTTCAACCAAGTTTACGCCTCAGCTTGCTGAGATGTTTGAGGCAAATGAGGTAACATCAATGTATGAAAACAGCGCCAAAATATTGGGTGTTGAAGACATTGATATTTTCTGGATTCACAATCCTGTCGGGGCACCTGATTGGACTAAAAAATTGGTCGAAACCGCAAATGATCATGATATTAAAATGATAGGTGTTTCAAATCATAATCTTGCAGAAATCAAAGAGGCAAATGAGATTTTAAAAGATGCAGGCTTAAAGCTTGGAGCCGTTCAAAACCATTACAGCCTACTTAATCGTTCATCTGAAGATTCAGGAATTCTTGAGTATTGTAAAGAGAATGACATAATATTTTTCTCATACATGGTTTTAGAGCAGGGTGCATTATCCGGCAAATATGACACCGCCCATCCGTTCCCTGAAGGATCAGACAGAGCAAATGCATATGGTGGAAGCTTGGCTGAAATTGAGGAATTGAATAAAGCAATTGCAGATATTGCTGAAAACCACAATGCAAAAGTTGCACAGTTGCCGATTGCATGGGCTATTGCTAAAGGAACACTTCCAATTGTCGGAGCAACAAAGGTTCACCATGTTGAGGATGCAGCGGATGCAATAAAAATTGAATTAAGTGATGATGAAATTAAAACAATGGAGGAATTGGCAGATAAAGCTAATGTTAATACAATTAGAATTTGGGAAAAGGAAATGAAATAATTTCTTTTCCATATTTTTTCAATGCTGCCAATCTAATTTTTTCTAATTTCCCTTATTTTATTTATTATTAGTTTATTATCCATATTTGGTGTTTATTATTCTTAATTTTTAAAATTAGTAAGTTTATACTCAGTATTGTTCATTAAATGAATGTTTGTGTATTATAATTATTTAAACTTTGCTGTTAAAATTCAATTTAATCTATTTTCTTTTATTTTACTTGTAATCTGATGCAAACATGTTGATTATTAATCAAACGATATTCATAAAGTTATTAATTTATTGCGATATATTTTAGTTCTAAAAATAGTATTTGAGTTGTTTAGATAGTTTTATTAAGGATTAAGGTATATTATTTATTATGAAACAAAACAAAAAAAACCCTCAATGCTATATTTTGGTAAGAAATTAATTAATCTTTCTATTTTTTGCGAAAAAATAGAATTTTTGAAATCTACTGTAAAATGTTTAAAAAATGAAATAAACAGTATTTTTAATGTTTTTTCATCATTGTATGGTGTTGTGATGCTCTATGTTTTCGTATTTTAAATCATCAATTGACAATATTGTAAAATCAGTATCAGATTTTGTAATTTGCAAAAATAAATTCGCAAAAGATAGTAAATTTTTATTTAAAGATTATGTGACTTTCTTTTGTGTAAATAAAGTCACTTCTAATCAAGTAAATCTTGAAGATTTCATCGAAGATGATGTTACCAACAATATTGAAGTAATAGCAAGACAAGCCTATCTAAACAAAGAGTATTCATCAATCCACTTGTATTTAAATAAATAAGTAAAAAATATTCATGTTTAATTGGTTATAATAGGAATAATAACTTTTTTAAGGAATACAAAGGAATACTAACTATTGAATTAGAAAATGGAAAAACAAAAATATTACTAACAAATATATTGGATAAAAACTTCAAAATCGAAGATTTAAAAGAACTCTATAATTTACGCCGGGGAATCGAAACCAACTACAATACAAGAAAAACAGACTAAACATCGAAAATTACAGCGGTAAAAAAAGAATAACAATAGAACAAGACATATATTCAAAATTCCTAAGATATAATGTCTATCAATACTACGAAAACTACTTCAACCTACTAATTAACAGAGTACAAAGACAAAAAGGAAGTTCTAAAATCTTCAAGGTAAATCAAGCACATTTAATTAGAAAATTAAAAAAATACCTATCAATAATGATTTTAAAGCCGAAAACAGAAACAATACGAACTTACACAAAAAAATTGATAACCTCATACACGAAATCCCCAAATAAAAGCACGAAAAAACAGACAACAAAAAGAAACCCTAAAAAACAGAGAAAATTCACCTGAACTACAGACCAACATAAAAAAGGAAAAAAAACATGAAATTAAAAATTAGGTTGGAGGCATTGTTAAATTTTTATTAGTTTTTTCATTATTTCACGTATTTTTACTAAATAATAATTTTTAAAAAATTATTTATTATATTGATTTAATAATATTCATTATTTATAAATAAATTCGAAGGTTTGATATGGTGGATGATAAAACAAATGATTTTTTCAGTGAATATTTGTCCGGGTTATTTCTGGATTTTGATGAATCAACATTAATTTCTCCAAATAGGAATGGAGAAAAAGAAAAAGGCATAATTGAAAAATCAGAATATGAAATTAAAAAAGAGAATTTAGTTGGATTTGCCGAATCCAATTCAATTTCAATCAATGAGCTGTTATTGGCAAGTTTAACGTTAACACTTAATAAATTTAATTTTTCAGATGAAACTTTAATTTTCAATCAAAATAATGTTCCATTTGCAGCCAAATTTGAAAACAGGCAAATTTCCATTAGGGAATTTCTAGAAAATATTCATGAGAATTATATTAAAACATTGGAATTCGATGAATATTGCGATAAAGATAACCTTCTTTTAAATCCTGAATTTTATTATGCATTTGATGATGATTTAAAATCAAATGCAGAATATTCCAATTATCTAAGAATTGTTGAAAATGAGGAAAGTGTTTGCTTGTCCTTATTTTATAATGATGAATTATATACAAAAGATTTCATTGATTTATTCCTATCAAACCTTGAAAAAATCGTTGAAGAAATAGTTTATGCTAATATTGATAAAACAAATATCTGTGATATTGCTCTTGTCTGCGAAAATGAAAATGTTTCCTTCAGTGAAGTTGAAATGCCTTTGATTCACAAGCGTTTTGAAAAGCAGGTAATGGAGAACGGTGATGAAATCGCTATTGTTGCAAGTGATGCCACATTGACTTACAGGCAATTGGATGAAAAAGCGAATGTTATTGCAAACGCTTTGATTAAAAGAGGAGTAAATCCGAAAAGCAATGTTTTAGTAATGCTTTCAAGAGACAGTAATTTAATTGCTTCCATTTGGGGTATCCTTAAAGCAGGTTGCGCATTCATTCCGATTGATCCCGAATATCCTCAAGATAGAATAAACTATATTTATGAAAACAGTCAGGCGGATTATATTATTGCCAATGAATCCGGAGAAAAATCTTTAGACATTGAAGAACTGCTTAAAGAAGGTAATATGGAAAATCCTAACGTTAATGTTGTCCCTGATGATTTGGCATATATGATTTACACTTCAGGGTCAACCGGTAATCCTAAAGGAGTAATGATTAGCCATGAAAACATTTGCAATCAGGTTTCAAATCCTAAATCCACTTATGATAGCTTGCTTTGTATTACAACTATTTCTTTCGATGTGTCTGTTGATGATATATTGACATCTCTTTCAAATGGGTTGAAATTAATACTTGCTGATGATACTCAAATCAAAAATATTCCCTCTTTAATCAAGTTAATTGATGAAAACAAACCTGAAATTTTAGATATTACTCCTTCAAGACTTGCTTCTTATCTTGAGGTAAAAGAATTCTGTAATGTTATATCCTGCTTAAAGTGTTTTTTCATTGGTGGGGAGAAATTTTCAGCAAAAGTTTATGAAGATTTAAGAAAATACAGTGATGCAGTTGTCTATAACAGTTACGGTCCAACAGAAACAACAATCACCTCAAACAACAAAGATGTCACAGATGTAAACGATTTGACTGTAGGGCTTCCTTTAACTAATTATATAACTGATGTTCGTGACATTGATGGAAAATTGGTTCCTAATGGTGTAATGGGTGAATTGTACATTGGAGGTACTGGTGTAGGTAAAGGATACTACAACTTACCCGAAAAAACCGAAGAGGTGTTCCTGACTATAAATGGCATTCCATATTACAGAAGTGGGGACTATGCAATCGAACTTCCAAATGGTGAAATTGACATTAAAGGAAGAATCGACAACCAAATAAAATTAAGAGGATTAAGAATCGAAATTGGTGAAATAGAATCAAACGTTGGGCAGTATCCAAATATCAAACAAACGGTAGTTGTAATTAAAGAGATTAACAATAATGAACATTTATGTGCTTATTACACTGCTGATGAAGAGATTGATAGTGAGGATTTAAAAGAGTTTTTAAAAGGTCGTCTTACTCGTTATATGGTTCCGACTGTGTTCATGCAGCTTGATGAGATGCCGCAAACACCAAACGGCAAAACTGACCTGAAACAACTGCCAGTACCGCAACTTAGATTATCATTTACGCTCCCGGAAACTGAAACTGAAATAATGTTGCATGAAATTGCTTCATCCATCAGCAAAACAAAGGAATTCGGTACTACTGATGATTTGTATGCTGTCGGATTTACTTCATTGACACTGATGAAATTAAATGCACGGATTTATGAAGAAATGGGTGTTAATTTAGATATTATTTCATTATTGAATGATCCTACAATTAAAAATATTGCAAATGAAATAGAAAACAATGATATTCTTGATTTGAATAGTGTAATAGAATCATCTAAGGATAGGGTTTATTATCCATTGACAGAAAATCAAATGGGAATCTATTATGAGTGCATTCAAAGCGGTGATGTTGCACAGTATAATCTCCCATCTGTCATAAGATTTGGCAGTGAAATTGATGCTGATAGATTGCGTGATGCTGTAATTAAGACAATTGAAGCATATCCTTATCTTAAAACCAGATTTGTATCTCAAAAAGGTAAAGTGATGCTGAAACGTAATGATTCAATAGATATTGATGATATTCCTATTGTTAATGTTGATAATATTTCCGATGATGAAATCGAAAAAGAAAATCTAAAACTATTTGATTTGCATAATGACCAGTTATTCAGATTTAAAATCTATAAAACTCCTAGTGAAACAATTTTATTCTCAGATGTCCACCATATAATTTCCGATGGTGAATCCTTAGATAAGCTGTTTACAAATATTTCCAATGCCTATCAGGGAATTGAAATTGAAAAAGAAACAATCAACGGTTACATTAACAGCATAATTGAAAGTGAGAATGAAAACAGTGAAAAATATGAATTGTCTAGAGAATTCTTCCAGGATAAATTAACCAAAGAAGTTGATTCGACCGTATTGACTCCTAATTTGAATGGTAATTTTGAAGAAGGTATTTTAAAATCAATTTCTAAAAATATCGACCCCGAATTGATTAATAGGTTTTGCAGTGAAAACAGGATAACTCCTAATGTTTTATTCATGGCAGTAACCATGCTGAACTTGAATAAGTATACATTCAATGACAAAACATTGATTACAACTATTTTCAATGGAAGGTCAAACTCATCATACATCAATACGCAGGCATTGCTAGTTAAAACGCTTCCAATTGTCTCAATCAATGATGATAGGACATTATCATTTAAAGAATATTTAAATTCAGTCAATGACGTATGGATGGAAACCATCAATCATTCTGATTATCCTTATACTAAAATTTCTGAAGAGTTTGGATTGAAACCAGAGTTTTTCTATGCATACAATGATCTTAACGCTGAAAAAATTGAGATTAATGGTAAAACTTATAAGGTTAAATATTTGGATTCACTCGAAGTTAACTATAAAATATCCTTAGATGTTAATGAAACTTGGGATAATATTGAATTATTCCTTCAGTACAATGACCAATTGTACAGTGAAGATTACATTGACACATTCTTAAATTGCATCATCGATGTAATAAATCAATTAATTGAGGCAGATATTGAAAAATTAAGCATTGGTGAAATAGAATTGGGTGAAAGTAAAGAGACACCTATATTCACGCCTGTCGATATGCCGATTTTACATAAACGCTTTGAAAAACAAGTGATTGGCAAAGGTGATGAAACTGCTCTTGTTGCAAGTGATGTCACATTGACTTACAGGCAATTGGATGAAAAAGCGAATGTTATTGCAAACGCATTGATTAAAAGGGGAGTAAAGCCGAAAAGCAATGTTTTAGTAATGCTTTCAAGGGACAGTAATTTAATTGCTTCCATTTTGGGTATCCTTAAAGCGGGTTGCGCATTCATTCCGATTGATCCCGAATATCCTCAAGATAGAATAAACTATATTTATGAAAACAGTCAGGCGGATTATATTATTGCCAATGAATCCGGAGAAAAATCTTTAGACATTGAAGAACTGCTTAAAGAAGGCAATCCAGAAAATCCTAACGTTAATGTCGCCCCTGATGATTTGGCATATATGATTTACACTTCAGGTTCAACCGGTAATCCTAAAGGGGTAATGATTAGTCATGAAAACATTTGTAATCAGGTTTCAAATCCTAAATCCACTTATGATAGTTTGCTCTGTATTACAACTATCTCTTTTGATGTGTCTGTTGATGATATATTGACATCTCTTTCAAATGGGTTGAAATTGATATTGGCTGATGATGTTCAAATCAAAAATGTTCCTGAGCTTATTAAACTGATTGATGAAAATAAACCTGAAGTTTTAGAAATTACTCCTTCAAGAATCGGCTCTTATCTTGAATTAGATGAATTCTGTAATGTGATTTCTTGTTTAAAATGTATTTTCCTTGGTGGAGAGCAATTTTCAGCAAAAGTTTATGAAGATTTAAAAAAGTACAGTGATGCAGTTGTTTATAATAGTTATGGTCCAACAGAAACAACAATCACCTCAAACAACAAAGAGGTCACTGATGTACATGATTTGACCGTGGGTCCTCCTTTAACCAATTATATTACTGATGTTCGTGACATTGACGGTAAATTGCTTCCTAATGGTGTAATGGGTGAATTGTACATTGGAGGTACTGGTGTAGGTAAAGGATACTACAACATGCCTGAAAAAACCGAAGAGGTGTTCCTGACTATCGATGACATTCCATATTACAGAAGCGGGGACTATGCTATTGAACTTCCGAATGGTGAAATTGACATTAAAGGAAGAGTAGACAATCAGATTAAACTCAGAGGGTTAAGAATAGAAATTGGTGAAATTGAAACCAATATTGGTCAATATTCCGATATAAGGCAGGCTGTTGTTGTAATTAAAGAGATTAACAATAATGAACATTTATGTGCTTATTATACTGCTGATAAGACAATTGACAGTGATGATTTAAAAGAATTTTTAAAAGACAGGCTTACTCGATATATGGTTCCAACCGTGTTCATGCAGCTAGATGAGATGCCACGAACACCAAACGGCAAGACAGACCTGAAACAACTGCCTGAACCTCAACTTAAATTGGCTTTGGTGATGCCTGAAACTGAAACGGAAGATAAATTATATGATATTGTTTCATCCATTTCAGATGTTGATGAATTTGGTGTTACAGATGACTTATACTCTATTGGTTTTACTTCATTGACGTTAATGAAATTAAATTCAATAATCTATGATCAAATGGGTGCGAATTTAGACATTTCCATATTATTCAATGAGCCAACCGTAAAAAACTTTGCAATAGAAATTGATAATTCATATGAAAAAGAGTCTGGTCTTCAAGAACTTATTGAATCAGCCAAAGGCATGGAGTATTATCCATTGACTGAAAATCAATTGGGTATTTACTATGAATGTAAGCAAAATCCGGACGTGATTAAATATACAATGCCTACAACAGTAAGATTTGGCAGTGATGTTGATGCAAATAAACTTAAACAAGCTGTTATTGCTACTATTGAAGCACATCCATATATTAAAACAAGAATTGTAAATTATGATGGTGAATTAAAACAGAAAAGATGTGATGATGTGGCAATCGACGATATTGAAATTGTTAAAGTCGATAGCATTATCGATGAAGACATTGTCAGAAATGATGTTGGCCCGATTTCTATAGAGGACAGTCAATTGTTCAAATTCAAAATATACGAAACCCCTGATGAAGTTGTCTTATTCACGGATTTCCACCATATAATTACTGATGGAGTATCGCAAAACAATTTATTTAGAGATATAGCAGATATCTATGAAAATAGAGATATGTCAGAAGAAATAATCGATGGTTATACTTATAGTATTCTGGAAAAAGATGTCGAAAATAGTGAAACATATCAATCTGCAAAGGCATTTTTCGATAATAAATTAACTCAAGGAATAGAATCCAATATTCTAACTCCAGATCTTAATGGAAATCCTGATGAGGGTAAAATAAAAAATGTTTCTGATACTATTGATTCAGAATTAATTAATGAGTTTTGCAGTGATAATTCTATAAGTAAAAATGCTTTGTTTATGGCAAGCACCATTTTAAATCTAAACAAATTCACATTCAGTGACAAAACATTAATTACAACAATATTCAATGGAAGATCAAGTCCAAGTTATTTCAATACTCAAGGATTTTTGGTAAAAACTGTTCCGTTTATAATCAATAATGAAAACAGGCAAGTGTCAGTCAGAGATTTCATTAAATCCATTGACCAAACTTGGAAGGAAACCATAAGAAACAGTGCATATCCATATATTAAAATTGCTGAGAAATATCAATTAAAACCTGAATTCTTCTATGCGTATCATGAATTCTTGGAATCAGATGAAATGATAATAAACAATAAAGAGTACATCCCACAGGAGTTACCTGGGGTTGATATGGTTACAGTTGAATCTAAAATCAATTTGGCTATTTATGATAATGGTGATGAGTTTAATGTTATCATAGAATATAATGACCAGCTCTACAGTGAAGATTATGTTAGAACATTCATACAATCTATGAAGAACATTTTAGTTCAATTCCTTGAAAATGATATGGACAGTTGCAGAATCTGTGATGTAAAATTAAAAGATGATGTGGAATTACATGAATTTATTGATGTGGAAATTCCATTTATCCATAAACGCTTTGAAAAACAGGTTGATGAAACTCCGGAAAACATTGCATTAGTTGCAAGTGATGGTTCATTGACTTATAGTGAACTTAACCAAAAAGCAAATCGTGTTGCTAATGCCCTTATAAACAGAGGAATCAAAGCTAACAGTAATGTGTTAGTAATGCTTCCACGCGACAGCAACCTTATTTCAGCCATTTTGGGTGTTTTAAAAGCAGGATGTGCATTCATACCTATTGATATAAACTACCCTAAAGGCAGGATTGATTATATTTTTGAAAACAGTCAGGCAGATTATTTAATAGCGGATGGCGTGATTGAAAATTCAATCGATATTAATGAATTGCTCGAAGAGGAGAATACCTCAAATCCTCAAGTGGAAATTAATCCGGATGATTTGGCTTATATGATTTACACTTCAGGTTCTACAGGCAATCCTAAGGGAGTAATGACTAGTCATAAGAATATTACAAATCTGTTCTCAAAAAGCGATGATAGTGTAATTTATAATGCATATTCAAAAATGAAAAAAACACTTGCTCTTTCAACAGTATCCTTTGACGCATTTTTACTTGATTTCATGCCGTTGACCTTCGGTTTGGAAATGGTGCTGGCTAACGATAGTGAAATAAAAAATATTACGGAATTGGCAGAGTTAGTTGAAAGAGAAAAACCGGATTCACTTACATTTTCCGCACCATCAAGATTTAAACAATATTTGGAATATGAGGAATTCGCCAAAGAGGTACCTAACTTCAGGTATATTGGTGTTGGTGGAGAAATGGTGCCTCAAGACCTAATTTCACGACTTTTAGAGTATCCTAATTTGGAAGTTTATAATATTTACGGTCCGACTGAAACAACAGTAACATGTAATACCCATAAACTCACCAGTGCTGAAAATATAACTGTTGGAAAAGCTCTGCACAATTGCATAACTGAAGTTAGGGATATTGACGGTAAATTGGTGCCTTGTGGTGTAATGGGTGAACTATACATTGGAGGAAATGGTGTATCCCGAGGATATTACAATATGGAAGAAAAAACCAAAGAAGCATTCCTATATATTAATGATATTCCTTATTATAGAAGCGGAGACTATGCAATTGAACTTCCAAATGGCGAGTTGGTAATAAAAGGAAGAATTGACAACCAAATTAAATTAAGGGGATTGAGAATAGAACTTGGTGAAATCGAATCAAATATTGCCAGATTCCCGGGTATTAAGCAAATTGTTGTTGTAATTGAGAAAATCAATAATGTTGAACATTTATGCGCTTATTTCACAGCGGATGAAGAAATAGATATACATCTCTTGAAAAGGTATTTGGGAAATAAATTAACTGAATATATGGTTCCAACTGTATTTATGCAGCTTGATGAAATGCCAATATCTCCAAATGGTAAAACAGATATTAAAAGACTTCCAAAACCAAAATTAAATCTGGATTATGTTGAAGCTGAAAACGAAACTGAAGAAAAATTAGTTGAACTTGTCGCATCAATTGCCAATACCAATAAATTCGGTACAACAGATGATTTATATGAATTGGGTTTCTCTTCTTTAACATTAATGAAATTAAACTCAATGATTTTCAATGAAATGAATGTGAATATTGATGTAACATCATTGTTCACAAATCCGACAATAAAATCGCTTGCAGATAAAATTGACAATTATATAGAATCTGAAATAGATGTGGATGAAATTATTGAAACTGCAAAGGATATGGAATATTTCCCATTGACCGAAAACCAAATGGGAATTTACTATGAGTGTATGCAAACTGAAAAAATCAAATACACCATGCCTTTTGCAATAAGGTTTGAAAGCAGTATTGATCCTAATAAACTTAAAGATGCTGTTATTAAAACTGTTGATGCACATCCATATCTCAAAACAAGAATTATTAATACTGACGATGGAAAAATATTGCAAAAAAGATGTGATCATGCTGAAATTGAAGAAATAGAAATTGTTGAAATAGATTCTATTACTAATAAAGAAATAATGGAGAGAGACATAAAACCGATTCCATTAGACAATAATCAATTATTTAGATTTAAAATCTATAAAACACCAACAGAAACTATATTATTCATTGATTTCCACCATATTATCACTGATGGAGTATCTTTAGGTATTTTCTTCAATGATTTGGCCAAAGCATATAACAATGAAGAAATAGAAGCTGAAATAATTAACGGATTCGAATACAGTCTTATTGAAGAGAAAACCTCTATTAGTGAAGTTTCCGAGAAATTCTTCAAAAAACAATTTAGTCAAGACATTGAATCGACAGTTTTAACTCCAAATATGAATGGCAATCCGGATATTGGAAATATTAAACTTCTTTCGGATCAAATGGATTCTAATTTTATCAGGCACTTCTGTAAAGACCATTCAGTAAGTTCAAACGTTTTATTTATGGCAGCTATACTTTTAAGCCTTAATAAATTTACATTTAGTGATAAGTCATTAATTACAACAATATTCAACGGTAGGGCAAACTCAAATTATTCAAATACTCAAGGAATGTTAGTTAAAACGCTGCCGATTATTGTAAATAGCGAAAATCGTGATATGCTGGTTGAAGATTACATAAAAATAGTTGATAAAGCATGGAAAGATGCAATAATTCATAGTGATTATCCGTACACAAAACTTTCAGAAGAATATCAATTAAAACCGGAATTCTTCTATGCGTTTCATGAATCCTTAAAGAATGACATTGAACTTAATGGTAGAGGTTACGAAGCAATTGACCTTGATGGTACTGTTTCAACTGACTATAAAATAAACATGGACATTTATGATGATGGTGAATTTATTACCGCATATTTGGAATATAACGATCAAATTTATACTGAAGATTATGTTAATCTATTCCTGCATTCAATTAAATATATCTTATTCCAATTCTTTATAAACGATATGGATAAACTAAAAATAAATGACATTGAATTGATTGAAGGGGAAATTCCAGAATTTGAAGAAATTGACACTCCAATTTTACATAAACGCTTTGAAAAAAGGGTTGTTGAAAAAGCAAATGCCGTTGCATTGGTTGCAAGTGATGCTACTTTAACTTATGGGGAGTTGAATGAGAAAAGTAATAGGATTGCAAATGCATTAATCATGCGAGGTGTAAAACCTAAAAGCAATGTTCTTATAATGCTTAAAAGGGACAGTAATTTAATTGCTTCCATTTTAGGGGTTCTGAAAGCAGGTTGCGCATATGTTCCTATTGATCCTGAATATCCTCAGGAAAGAATCAACTACATTTATGAAAACAGTCAGGCGGATTACATCATAAGCTATGAGACTTCCGATAATTCCATAAATGTCAATGAACTTATTGAAGAGGGGATTACTGTTAATCCGAATGTTGAGGTTCTTCCAGATGATTTGGCATATATGATTTATACTTCAGGTTCAACCGGTAATCCTAAAGGGGTAATGATTAGTCATAAAAACATCTGTAATCAGGCTCAAAACCATAAATCCACTTATGATAGTTTGCTTTGTATTACAACTATCTCTTTTGACGTGTCTGTTGATGATATTCTCACATCTCTTTCAAATGGATTGAAATTGATATTGGCTGATGATGTCCAAATCAAAAATGTTCCTGAGCTTATTAAATTGATTGATGACAATAAACCTGAAGTTTTAGAAATTACTCCTTCAAGAATAGGCTCTTATCTTGAATTAGATGAATTCTGTAATGTGATTTCTTGTTTAAAATGTATTTTCCTTGGTGGAGAACAATTTTCAGCAAAAGTTTATGAAGATTTAAGAAAATACAGTGATGCAGTTGTTTATAATAGTTATGGTCCAACAGAAACAACAATCACCTCAAACAACAAAGAGGTCACTGATGTAAACGATTTGACCGTGGGTCCTCCTTTAACCAATTATGTTACTGATGTTCGTGACATTGACGGTAAATTGCTTCCTAATGGTGTAATGGGTGAATTGTACATTGGAGGTATGAGTGTTGGAAAAGGATACTATAACATGCCTGAAAAAACCAAAGAGTCATTCTTATCTATCAATGGCATTCCATATTACAAGAGTGGGGATTATGCTATTGAACTTCCTAATGGTGAAATAGACATTAAAGGAAGAATAGACAACCAAATAAAATTAAGAGGCTTAAGAATCGAAATTGGTGAAATCGAAACCAACATTGGTCAATATCCGAATATAAGGCAGGCTGTTGTTGTAATTAAAGAGATTAATAATGTTGATCATTTATGTGCATATTACACAGCTAATGGCGAAATTGACAGAGATGATTTAAAAGAGTTCTTAAAAGACAGACTTACTAATTATATGATTCCGACCGTGTTCATGCAGCTTGATGAAATGCCGCAAACACCAAATGGAAAAACTGATACTAAGAAACTTCCGCAACCAAGAATGGATTTGAATTATGTGGCGCCGAAAACAAAACTTGAACAGGAAATTTGTGCAATGTATTCATCCATATTGAATATAGAAACTGTTGGTACGGAGGATAATTTCTTTGAAATTGGAGGAACATCACTTATTGCATCAAAATTAATCATTGAATTGCTTAAACGAGGATATACTATAAGGTATGATGATATATTCAAGAAGAAAACTCCTAAAGCGCTGGCGAAATTATTGTCTGGAGAAAGCGGTTCTGATGAGGAGTTGAATATAGAAGAGGACATTATCAAAAACTATGATTACAGTGAAATCAATAAACTTCTCGAAGAAAATACATTAGAAAACTTCTTTGATGGTGAAAATCTGGAATTGGGTAATGTCCTATTGACTGGTGCTACAGGATTTTTAGGAATCCATATTCTATATGAATTCATCAAAAATGAGGAAGGAAAAATCTATTGTATGTTAAGGAAAGGCAAGTTTGATTCATGTGAAGAACGTTTAATTGATGTGATGAATTATTACTTCGATGAAGATTTCACAGGTCTAATCGGATCACGCATCATCGTAGTCGAAGGTGACATAACTGAAATTGATGATTTCAAAAAACTTGAAGATGAACCGATTGATACAATAATAAATTCAGCAGCACTTGTAAAACACTATACTGCCGATGATTATATATTCCGGGTAAATGTCGATGGTGTAATCAATGGACTTAAATTCGCCCAAACAAGGAATAACATAAAATATGTGCAGATATCAACAATCAGCGTTCTTTCATCATACTCTTTAAATGATGTGGCATATCCAAATCAGGAATATAATGAAAGAACATTATATTATGAACAGGATTTGGAAAATAAATATGTATGCAGTAAATTTTTAGCTGAAAGGTCAGTTTTACAAGCGGCGACTAAAGGACTTCCAGTAAAAATAATTAGAGTAGGAAACTTGATGAGCCGTTACTCAGATGGTATGTTCCAGAAAAATTATGATACAAATGCATTTTTAAATAACATTAAGACCATTAAAAAACTGGGTGCAATGAATCCTGCAATGGCTAATGAAAAGGTTGATATGAGTCAAATAGATTATGTTGCAAAGGGAATTCTTGCATTGTGTAAGACTCCGAATAAATCCAGAGTATTCCATTGTATGAATAATCATTATATTTCCCAGAGGGATATTGTCGAAGCATTAAATGCATTCGGTTATGGAATTTCCGAAGTGGGTTTCGAAGAATTTAAACGGATTTATGAACATAACATTAATGATACTATACGAGGTATTATAACTGCCGATTTTTCAATTGATGACTTTGATGAAGAAGATGATTTCGAGGAGAATGTAGAAATTGAACAGACTGTTGATATTCTTCACTCATTGGGATTTGATTGGCCTAAACCTGATAAAAAGTATCTTAAACGATTATTCAATTATTTAAACAGGTTCGATTTTTTTGAATAGTGGTGAATAGTATGTCAAATGAAATTATTACTCATAAATTCAGGGAATTGTTGTTGCCGTCATTGCTTATAGCAATGGCTTTAAACATAGCTTCAGTTGTTGATGCAAGTTTTGTTTCAACATTCCTTGGACACAATGCGCAAGCGGCTTTACAGGTTTTAGAACCTTTGGTATTGTTAATTACAATATTTGAATGGTTATTTGGATTGGGAGGCCAAATTTTAGCTTTAAACAAAAAGGCGGAATTTGATGAAGACGGAAGCAATCATTATTTCACAACTTCAATGCTTTCAACAATAGTTCTATCCGCTTTGATTTTAGTGGCATGCTTTTTATTTAAAGATGCCTTAATTAATCTATTGCATCCAACTGCAGGGGCGCTACCTTATGTAGACGCATATAGTGTATATTTATTCATTTGTTTCCCGATTGCGACTATATTGGGGGTTTTATGTCAGTTTATTCGTGTTGATGGACAACCAAATTTTGCTTCAGGAGTAATTATTCTTGTAAACATTATCAACATAATTCTAGATTATCTGTTTCTTGGTGTTTTTCATATGGGTATTGAAGGAGCATCACTTGCAATGTTGATAGGTTATGTAGTTGGATCAATGTGTATTTTAAAATATCATTTTGATTCAAAAAGAACTTTCAGATTCGTTTTATCCAAATTGAAATTCAGGACTTGGATAACCTCAACAATTGAAATAATTAAAATAGGTCTTCCGGGCGCAAGTATGGGCTTTTTTAATGTATTATTGATTTATGTCATGAATTTGATTGTCAGCGGAGTTTTAGGAGAGTTAGGTTTGGACATATTCAATGTATGTGTGAGTGCATTGTTGATAATAAGTATTTTAATCATGGGATTCGCCGAAACATTATCTTCCATTGTTCCTATTTATTATGCGCAAAATGATTTTTATAATCTGAATCATATTGTGCGAAATTCAGTTTTAATAACATTAGCTTGTTCAGTGATATTTACTGTATTTCTGTTAGTATATCCTGATGGATTATTAATGTTTTTCAAACTTCACCAAATGCCTAATGATAGTTTGGTGGAAAATGCGATTAGGATATATTCATTGGCATTCATACCTATGGCATTTTCAACTATGCTGTTGTTTTATTATGAAGGAATTGAAAGAACTGTGGAATCCGGAATCATTACAATCATTTCAGAATTTCTAGGACCGTTAATGTTTACATACCTATTATATCCCTACATTGGCATCACCAGCGTCTGGCTATCTTTCCCGTTAGGGTTTATTCTATCAATAGTTGTTGTTGCCATTTATGTGAAAATAGTTGAAAGAAAGGACAGCGAATATTATGGATTGTTTTTCATTAGAAAGGGATTAATTGAAAAAACTAGAAATTATACTTTAGAAAGCAAAAATGATGCTGTGAAATCTGAAATGTTTAATCATTTGGAGAGTTTGAATGCAGATAATTCATCTATTGAAACATTGGATAAGATAATAAACACCATTTTTGATTCAAACAATGAAAAAGTGCATGTGGAAATACTATTGATTGACTATGATGATAAAATAACTATCAATATGAAGGATGAAGGAAAAAGGGAAGTAATGAATGATATTGAAAAATCCTTTTCGCAGGATAACATCAAAGTTAGTGAAGTATTGGGATTTAATAATATAGAATATGTAATTAATATGCGCTAACTAATTTTTTTAGCTTTTATTAATAATTCGGTAGTGTAGGAATTTCTTTTAGATTTTGGAAACATTTCCTATGGGACTATCTTGACTTCTACAAGTTGAGGTAGTTCAATCTCTTCCCTAAAAAATATAACAATCTTTATATAGTATGATAACATATGTTATATTATATCACAACTATTTTTCTCAAAATTTTTAGGTTAACCAAAACTTTTATATACTAAAAATAACTATTGTTATATAGTAATTATAACACGTGACATATTTTTAGAATGCACATGTAATAATTCAAAAAAAATTTTTAAAAGGTGATATTTATGAGTAATGAAAAAAGTTATGGTTTAGCAACTTTAGGTGTAAGAGCAGGCCAAGAGCCGGATCCTGTAACCGGAGCTCAGGCGGTGCCTATCTATCAGACAACTTCGTATGTATTCAAGGACTCAGATGAAGCTGCAAGGAGATTCGCCCTTCAAGAATTTGGACAAATTTATTCCAGATTAACTAACCCAACCAGCGATGTATTTGAAGCAAGAATTGCCGCCATTGAAGGTGGAAATTCAGGTCTTTCAACATCAAGTGGTCTTGCAGCAATCACATACGCAATATTGAACGTTACACAGCCTGGAGACAACATAGTATCAGCCGATAACCTTTACGGAGGAACCTATCAATTGTTCGACTACACTTTAAAGGATTTGGCACGTGAAGTAAGATTTGTCGATTCACAGGACTTGCAGGCTTTTGAAGATGCAATCGATGAAAAGACAAAAGCGATTTATGCAGAATCAATCGGTAATCCAAAACTGGATGTGCCGGACTTTGAAGCATTGGCAGAAATCGCACACAGCCATGATATTCCATTAATTGTCGACAATACAATCGGTGTAGGTTTGGTAAGACCATTGGAACATGGTGCTGATGTCATTGCAGCATCCGCAACCAAATATGTAGGAGGACATGGAACTGCTGTTGGAGGATATATTGTGGACTCAGGTAAATTCAACTGGGGCAACGGAAAATTCCCTAACTTCTCAGAACCTGATCCAAGTTATCACGGACTGGTCTTCTGGGATTCATTCGGAGACGTTCCTGAACTTGGAAACATTGCATTTACCGTAAGGGCAAGGGCAAGGTTATTAAGAGACATCGGAGCTACTCAGGCACCTGTACACAGCTTCATTTTCCTTCAGGGACTTGAAAGCCTGGACGTACGTGTAAAAAGACACTCTGAAAACGCCTTGAAAGTCGCTAAATTCCTTGAATCCCATCCTAAAGTTAACTGGGTTAACTATCCTGGATTGGAATCACACCCAACCTATGAAATCAACAAAAAATACTTGAAAGACAATTTCGCTGGAATTTTAGGATTCGGTGTTAAAGGTGGAGAGGAAGCAGGAAGAAAAGTCATTGAACATTTAAAACTCTTCTCAATCCTTGCAAATATCGGAGACGCAAAAAGTCTTGCAATCCACCCTGCAAGTACTACGCATCAGCAATTGACTCCTGAAGAACAGGAAGCAACCGGCGTAACTCCTGATTTCATCAGATTATCAATCGGTTTGGAAGATGTCAATGATTTAATTGATGACCTAAGTCAGGCTTTGGATGCCATTGACTAGGTTACCTTTTAATCACTTAAAATTTATATAAAATGAAGTTTTAACTATATTAAAAAACAATTTGGAGATTAAGAATGTATTTGGATAACTCAGCAACTACACAGGTCAGCGAGGAAGTTTTTGAAGAAATGCTGCCATATTTCAAAGAGGAGTTTGGAAACCCTTCCACTCTCTATTCAATCGGACGTGAATCAAAAAAGGCTTTGGAATTGGCTCGTAAAAGAGTGGCTGATGCAATTAACGCAAAGCCTGAAGAGATTTTCTTCACCGGTGGCGGATCTGAATCCGATAATTTGGCGGTTAAGGGCATTGCCTTTAAACTGGCTAAAAAAGGTAAACATATAATTACCACAGAAATCGAGCATCCTGCCATTAAGGAAACTCTTTACTTTTTAGAATCACTTGATTTTAAAGTAACCTATTTGCCGGTTTATGAAAACGGTATAATAAAGATTGAAGACTTGAAAGAGGCAATAACCGATGAAACGATTTTAATTACTGTAATGCATGCAAACAATGAAATCGGAACCCTCCAGCCAATTGAGGAAATCGGTAAAATCGCCCGCGAAAAAGGCATCAAGTTCCATACGGATGCCGTTCAAAGCTTCGGAAAAGTTGAAGTGGATGTTGAGAAATTAAATGTCGATTTGCTTTCTTTATCTTCACATAAGATTAACGGTCCAAAAGGTGTTGGAGCATTATACATTAGAAAAGGAACCCGTGTCGTTCCTCTAATTCATGGAGGAGGACAGGAAAAAGGCATCAGGGCAGGAACCGAAAACGTTCCTGGAATAGTCGGATTCGGTAAGGCATGCGAACTTGCAGCCGCCCAACTGGATGAACACTATGATAAACTCTCAGCAATCAGGGATGAGCTGATTGACAAGGTTCTAACCACTATTCCTGAAGCTTATTTAAATGGTGATGCCGAAAACAGGTTGCCGAACCTTGTAAACTTCAGGTTCAAGGCCATTGAAGGGGAATCATTAATTCTCCTGCTTGACGCGAAAGGCTATCAGGCCTCAACCGGTTCAGCATGCTCATCAAATAAGCTGGAAGCCTCTCCTGTACTGACCGCATTGGGATTGGATCCCGTTGATGTTCACGGATCTTTAAGGATTTCACTTGCTCCAGAAAGCGATGCCTTTGACGTTGACGCATTTGTTGAAACGATTGCAGAGTCTGTTCAAAGATTAAGGCAAATGTCTCCTTTATGGAATCAGGAACTTGATTACGATAATATAATGTGTAAAAAACACAGCGATACTTGTAAGAGGTGTTAAACATGGATTATTCAGAAAAAGTAATGGATCACTTCGCAAACCCTAGAAACTGCAGATTAATGGAAGATGCAAACGGCATCGGAACTGTAGGAAACCCTACATGCGGAGATTTAATGACAATTTACATTAAGGTTAATGATGATGACGTGATTGAGGACATCAGTTTCCAGACATTCGGTTGTGGTGCGGCAATCGCAACAAGCAGCATGATTACCGAATTGGCTGTCGGCAAAACTTTGGACGAAGCCCTTGCCATTTCACGTAATGACGTCGCAGAGGAACTTGATGGACTTCCACCAATCAAAATGCACTGTTCAAACTTGGCCGCCGACGGTCTTCAGGCAGCTATTGAAAACTATCGTGAAAGTAACCAATAGAAAACAATAATAATATATACATTAAAAAATAAAGTAAGTTTAATTACTTTATGGAGATGTATAATATGGCAAAAATATTAAAATGTGACGAATGTGATAGTATTATCCAAGTTTTAGCTGAAGGTGATGGCGATACATGTGACACACACATGTTCGAATTCCCTGCACAGACCGAAGGAGAAAAATCTCCTAAACACAAACCTGTAGTTGAAATTGACGGTGATAAAGTAAGTGTAAAAGTCGGCGAAGCTGCTCATCCAATGGATGATGATCACTACATTCAATTCTTAATTGTTGAAGCAGGCGCAGAACTATATGTAAAATGCTTCAAACCAGGTGATGTTGCAGAAGCAACCTTCACAGTAAACTCCACTGATGATGTAAAAGCATTTGCTTTCTGTAATTTACACGGTCTCTGGTCCAGCGAATAGATTTTAAGATTTTATCTTAAAATTCTTCTTTTTTTTAATTTTATAACAAATTTTAATAATGCCTTTTTATAGATAGTATATTGTGTCAAAATATACTGGTGTAATAATTTTTATATTTATTTTAATCGTTTTTTCAGTTGCTGTAATCTATTTGTATAGTTCTGAAAGCAGTATTAATGCAGTCATGCCGGATATTAGCGATAGCATAACCTCCGGCGATTCAGATTACAATCAGGCTGTCGATTTGTTAAATGGTAAAAATTACGATGAATCAAAAAACAAGGCTATTTCAGCCAAAAATAATTTTAATCAGAGCATAATTAAGTTAGAGAGTATTAGGGATAATTTAACCTCTGTCGATGATGATGTTCATAAGAATTATATAAATACGGTTTTAAGTGAGCTTGAGCTTAAGATGAATGCTACGGATTATTTGTTGGATGCTATCGGCTGCTATAAAAGTTACCGCAACAGTACAGGTAACAGCTATGCCTATGAGGCCAACGAATTGATGAATCAGGCTCTTGAGTTTCAGAACGTCAGAAATGACTTGGTAAAAAAGAATCCCGATTTGTTCAAATGAGGTTTTTAAATTGAAAAAGAATTGTCCAAAATGTAACGGTTCTGGATCTGTTGTTGTTGATTATAAGGAATGTTCCGCTTGCGGCGGGACGGGATATGAAGAAGACTCCTTTGATGTTGGAAATCATTTTAAGGGAGTCAATAGTAATGCCAGAGCCAAATTTGATTTAGGTGCAGAGCAAGACATTCCATGCGAGGTCTGCAATGGAAAAGGCCAGGTTGAAGTTTATGAAGATTGTCCTTACTGTGGTGGAAGCGGTCAGGTTAATGTCTGCCGTGACTGCGGAAAGCCTTTAGACGAAAAATACGATATCTGCGCGGAATGCGGCGCCAAACGTAAGGAAAGAAAGGAAAAAGAAGAAAAACGTATTGCCCGTGAAAACGAGGTCCGGGACGTTTATGTCCTGGATTCCTTGTGCGAAATGAGGGATCTTGACCGTGACAAGCTGTACAAGGGTAAGATCACAAGAATCGAGAAATACGGCGCTTTCATCAGCCTGAACAATAACGTATGGGGGCTGATGAGAGGAGAGGTCTCCGGATATAGGGTTGGAGAGGAAGTAATCGTATTCATAACTTCCATCAAATCCAGGGAAGGAAAAATCGATTTCGCCCCAGCATATGTCAGAAACCACAGAATCATCAGGTTAACAAAATCAATTCCAAGAACCGTTGTGGATGATCTGGAAAGCAAAATGGGCAGAATGGTTCGCATTGACGGTGAAGTCCTTCAGGTACAGCAGACTTCAGGCCCTACAATATTTACGGTTACCGATGAAACCGGAGTTGCTGAAGTTGCCGCCTTTGATGAAGCGGGCGTCAGAGCATATCCTGAGGTTTCAGAAGGCGATGCCGTTGAAATCATAGGTGAAGTCAACCAGCATGGCGGAAAAACCCAAATCGAGTCATCTTCAATGACAAAACTTGAAGGAAGCAAGAAAGACGACATATTAAAATTAATAGATGAGGCATTAGACAAGAAGGCCGAACCTGAAGACGTCGATTTCCTTGTCAAGAGTGACGTTTTAAACAGGCTCAAACCAAAGATGAGGGAAGCAGCCCACAAAATCAGAAGGGCCATTCTCGACGGCAGGACAGTTTTGCTTAGACATCACAATGATGCTGACGGAATATGCGCAGGAGTTGCTATGGAAAAGGCAGTCGTTCCGTTAATTGAGGAAATCAACCCAAGCAATGATGCGCAGTATTATTATTTCAAGCGTTCTCCATCAAAAGCTCCTTTTTATGAACTTGAAGATGTCGTAAAGGATTTGTCATTCGCTTTGGAAGACCAGGAAAGGCATGGCCAGAAACTGCCGTTAATAGTCCTGCTGGACAACGGTTCAACCGAAGAGGATATCGTGGCGTTAATGCAGGCCAAAATCTATGATATTGAAGTTATCGTTATAGATCACCACTCTCCTGGAGAATTGCTGACCGTTGACGAAATGGACGGCGAAATCTACGGCGCAACGGTTGCAGTTGATGAATATGTCGATACCCACGTAAACCCATATCTTGTCGGAGCGGATTCACAGCTGACTGCAGGAGCTCTTGCAGCGGAAGTCGCTCACATCGTAAATCCTGAAATTAAGGAATTGATTCAGCATTTGCCGGCCATTGCGGCTTTGGGAGACCGTGCTGAATGCGGTGAAGTCTACCAGTATCTGGAGCTTGCCTATGAAAAGGACTTTACAAAGGAACATCTGGCAAAAGTGGCCGAATGTATTGATTTTGAATCCTATTTCCTAAGGTTCATGAACGGAAGGGGAATAATGGACACGATTCTTGCGGTAGACAATTTCGATAAGCATTATAAGATGATTGATGCTCTATACAAGGAATATGAAAAGAGAATCGATACCCAGCTTAAGGCTGTACTTCCGAACATCAGGAAAACCCAGTTTGAAAACGGAATCTATTTCAACATGATCGACGTTGAAAAATATGCTCATAAATTCACGTTTCCGGCTCCGGGAAAGACCTGCGGCTTTGTCCATGATAGGGTAGTTAAAGAGCTGGGTGAAGACAAGCCTATTGTCACTTTAGGACACGGTCCGGATTTCGGTGTATTTCGGGCTACCGATGCTGTTAATGCACAATTCGGCTTCAACGTTAATGATATAGTTTCAAACCTGGCAGTTAAGGTGCCTTCAGCAGGCGTTGATGGAGGAGGACATGAATGTGCAGGTTCAGTAAAGTACATTGAAGGGCTTGGCGAAGATATACTGACTGAAATAGTAAACGAGATTAAATCATTATCCAAATTATAAACTGGTGGATTATGGGGTTTTGGAATTATTGTCCCAATTGCGGAAAGAGATTGGTACCGAATGAGGAATACTGCTCTAAATGCGGTGCCAAAACGATTTCAAAGGATAATAATGAAGTATACACTTTCACCCCTCCAGTCCATAATATCGGCTTTTTCGATGTAAACATTGACTTTTCACCATACATTAATGTTAATGCTGATTTTGACTATGACATATGTTCATGCGGCTATCTGAATGAAATCGACAACGAATTCTGTTATCACTGCGGGGTTAAGCGCTTTGAAAAGGGTTTGTCCAGACTGATAAGAAAAGTTGAAAAGCCCAAACTCGACATCGATAATATTGTTGTCAATAGGGATATCGTCTGCGAATGCGGAGCTATTAATCCATATGAAAGCGAATTCTGCGACATGTGCGGACGCAAACTGCATGAAAATGAAGAGGATGACAACTACAGCAATTTCAATCTTGAGTTCGAAAATCCGGTTTTCTGTTTTTGCGGTGAAGAAAACGATGAGGAAAGCCAGTTCTGCAGAAATTGCGGACTTCCATTACGGAATTATGGCAGAATCAGCGATATCAAAAAGCTGTGCGTATGCTCAACTTTAAATGATGCAACTTCAGATTTCTGCATCGAATGCGGCAACAGTTTAAATGAAGAGATGATTGAAATAATCTGCGTTTGCGGCAACAGAAACCCTTTTAATGCAAGCTATTGTCAATATTGTCAAAGACATCTCAATCCCGAACGTATTTTGACAACGAGAATAGTATGTAGCTGCGGTGAAATACTGGATTTCGACACTGAATTCTGTTCCCACTGCGGCAAGAACGTTAGAAAATTAATCAACCGTAAAAAATCATTTTCAAAAACGGTAAAATCGGTAAAAGATATTTGGAACGGTATTTAAATGAAGAATTGTGAAGTTTGCGGAACGCTCAACCTGAAGGAAAATAATTACTGCACCCATTGCGGATGCAGGATAATTGATGAAAACATCTGCCCTTATTGCGGCAGGAAAAATCCCGATTCAGCTTCAACCTGCATTAATTGCGGAAAAGATATATTTCCAATAGCCATTGATAACTTTGACGTCTTTTTCAGTGAACATAACCGGTCATTGATTCTTAACGCAAAGATTACAAATAGCCAATACATTAATATCCTGAATAGAATATTCGGAAAGCTTGATTATGCTGAAATCAATGGAAAGACTCCTAAGGAAAAGGTATTGCAGATTGCAAATGTCTTCGCCCCGACCATTCCGAAATCCAGCGGTGTTGTTCATGGTGAATACGGAATAAATGTAATATTTTATGATGATCGCCTGGATGATTCCCTTCAGATTTCCACCATCATTCATGAGCTGGCTCATTTCCTGTTGTTTGATGTAAGCGTTAATTTCCTGTGCGAAATCCTTGACGTAAAGGAGTCTTCTCTCATAAAAAGCTTTATCGAGTATTTTTTAACTGTGCCTGAAATAGAAATCATCAATGAGTATTGTGCCCATACCGTTGAAAACAGGTTCATTCCTTTGGAATTCCAGAACTTCAGGTCATTTGAAAAGTGCGTTATGGATATGGGTCTTGGTATGGAAGATATTGAAGATTTTATTATCCTGGGAAATTCCTATGCTAATGATTTCATTCATTTTCTGGAAAGACCTATCAATGAAAAATTGCGCCAGTCAATTAAACTGCAGTTTAAAAGGGATTTCATTGATTCTAAAAAGGAAATAGTTTCTTATGCCGACAGCAGGCTATTTCCTATTGAAGAAAAAAATAGATTGTTTATTGGGCTGATGGCATATTCATTTGAAAGCTTATACGCTAATGAAGAAGCGAGATTTGAGTTAGAACATATTAGAATTAAATTTGAAGATTAAATTAATCTTCTTTGTCTTTTATGGTATCTAATACTTCTTTACCGGTGTCAGTTAATCGGTATAGTCTTCCTTTGCGAGCTTCTTCATTTATGCATTCAACAATTTCTTTATTTTTAAGTTCGCTAAGTACTTTTGAAATGTGATTGGTTCTAATGCCGCTGTCTTTCGCGATGTTTGTTGGTATTTTCACATCATCGCCAATAGATTTCAAGGTCTTTTCTCTATACTTGGAAATTTGAACGTAGGACGTCAATTTCAAAAGCTCGTCATTTTCTTTAGTCATACTTAATTATTTTATATGTTCTAGTATAAAAGAGTTTAGCAAATGTAACATATTTTTACTCAAATTATGTTGTATTTTGTTCAATATAGTATATTTTTGTACATTATTTGATTAGTTATTTCTTGTGTGTAAAATGCTAATTGTATAAACACTATTTACTTTACATGACCAAATTTATTTATTGTTCAGATTATTAAAATATTTTTTACTAGTTTGTCTATTTTTTAAAGTTAACACAATAATTATATATTTTTAACATAATTATTAAACAATATGATTATATTGTGTTTAAGGCAATTCAACAAATTTTAGAAATATATAATTTTGATGAAAATCAAATTAATTATTATAGAAATTTAAGAGTTTGAGTGAATTATGAAATGTAAAGCTTGCGGGTATGAAAACAAAAGCAAAGCCAAGTTCTGCAGCAAATGCGGCAATCCTCTGGAAAGCACACCGAATGTGTCTCAGCAGTCGAAAAGCAGCAATTCCAAAATAATAATAGCCGTATTGATTGTTGTCATAGCTATTTTGGCGTTGTCAATTGCTTATCTTACCCTTTCCAATAACAATGAACAGGCCAGTGCCGTACAGCAGCAGCCGATTAGCAGCGGGTCAAACGATTCAGCTCCAAACACTTCCTCTTCCCAGCAGTCAAGTTCAAGCCAGCCTGCTACAACTACAACAGCAAGCCAGCCTAAGGAATGGAAGCTGATTGGAAGCTATTCGGGTTCCGGAAGCGGAAGCCAGTCCGTCAGTGTTCCTGCAGGACAGATTATGGTTAAGTTATCTGCGTTTCCTATCAAGAATTACGCAACCAATCATCTGTATGTAACGGGATCCAACGGGGAATCTGCAGGTGTTGACTGGGGTTCAACAAGCGACGTAGAGACGAGATCAAACTCACTGTCATACACGTCCTCATCTCCGGTGACATTCACGATTGACTACTATGAAACGGTCAGCTGGCAGGTTGACTTCTACAGCTATCAGTGATTTTTCCTTTTTCAGTAAAATTAATAATATATGAAATATTAAAAGGTTAGTATGTTTGATTTAAATATTAGGGGAAAGAGCTACGGTGAAAATATAGAGTTGGCTATGGAAGCTTCCAAATATGGCTGGAAGCATGTCAGCTTTTCATACGATCAAAATGATTATGAAGATGCTCTATCATTTAAAGACGATTTAAAAGATGATTTAAAGGATTTCATTGACGTTGACTATACCTTATACATTAAATCAAATAACCCTTCAGAAATCAGAAAGATTGCCAGAAAATATCGCAGCAAATCTTCCTGCATTTCAGTTCTTGGAGGCAACCTGAAGGTAAACAGGGCAGTTCTTGAAAACGTTCAGATTGACGTGCTGTCAAGGCCATACTTCAAGCGCTATGACGCAGGCATTAACCATATCCTGGCCCGTGAAGCTAAAGAAAACAATGTGGCTTTGGAAATCGTATTTTCGGATATCCTGAATTCATACCTATCCCACAGGTCAAAGGTTCTGGCAAATTTCAGGGACATTTACAGATTGCACAGAAAATATAAGTTTCCGTTAATATTGTCGTCCGGAGCAGAGTCCGTCTATGACATAAGGACCGTCCACGACTTCATGGCGGTATTTGCCCAAACAGGTTTAAATGATTTTGAAGTTGAAAAGGCATTTGAAACCGCCGAAGGGATTTTGAATTTCAACAGCAACCGCAAAAACCTGATTTTAACAGGCGTAAGGGTGGTGGAATAGATGAAACTTAAAGTCCTTCCCAAATCACAGAGAAAGCACAATCATTATCTTGTTTTAGACGTCAAATCCGAAACGGAGATTGCAAAAAACGATTTCACTTCCATAGTTTGGGACGCATGCGTCCGTTTCCAGGGCGAAAACAACACCTCCAATTTTAATTTATGGACAATAGAGCTGATTGAATCTGAAAATGATTCTCTATTCAATGAGTATAAGGCAATACTTCGCTGCCAGAGGGATTTTGAAGATGAAGTCCGCTCCAGTCTGGCATTGGTCCATAATAGTGACAGAAAACGAATTTCCATCACATGCATCGGCATTTCAGGAACCATAAAGGGATGTTCGAAATACATTTAATTACTTTTTGTTATTTTAAAATAGAAAACTTTATTAATGTATTAAATATATAAATATCAATTGGATTTATGGAAAAAAGAAAAAAATATTTTAATTATATTTCATGATTAAAATTAAAAGTACCTTTTCATGGAGATTTGGTTTTAATTTTGTATTTTTTGTAGTTGAAAAGAAATTATATTTATAAAATATTTTTAAATATGTGAGGTAATATTATGCAACCTTTACAAAACGCTGGATATGATAGGGCAATTACTGTATTTAGCCCAGATGGAAGACTTTTCCAAGTTGAATATGCAAGAGAAGCTGTTAAAAGAGGAACCACATCAATTGGTGTAAAATGCCCTGATGGTATTGTTTTAGCAGTAGATAAAAGAACTACTTCTACCTTAGTGGAATCAACATCTATCGAAAAACTCTTTAAAATAGATGAACATATCGGCGCTGCCACTTCAGGCCTTGTTGCTGATGCAAGAGCTTTGGTCGAAAGGGCAAGAGTGGAAGCTCAAATCAATAAGATAACCTATTCCGAGCCTATTAGGGTAGACAGCTTAGCTAAGAAATTATGTGACATGCTGCAATTGTACACCCAGAACGGTGGAGTAAGGCCATTCGGTTCCGCATTAATTATCGGCGGAGTCTATAACGGCGTATGCAAACTCTTCGAAACCGATCCTAGCGGAGCTTTAATTGAATACAAGGCAACCGCTATCGGTTCAGGAAGGTCTGCAGCAATGGATATTTTTGAAGAACAATACAAAGAAGACTTATCAATTGATGACGCAATCGCTTTAGCTTTAACTGCAATCAATGAAGCTACAGAACATGAAAACACTTCCGACAATCTTGAAATTGCTATCATTAATAAGGAAGACGGCGAATACAACAAACTCTCAAAAGAGGAAGTAACCGCCTACATTGAAAAAGTTTTAGTTGAAGATGAAGCTGAAGATGAAGAAGAAGAGGAAGTTGACGATTCCGACGATATCGACGACGAATAAATATTTTCTTATATTTTCAGTAGTTAGGAGATGTTTCAATGGTAAATGTTGATGAGGCAATAATAGCTAAATACGATTATAGTGGTGAACATTTCGAGATATTGGTTGACCCTGATTTGGCAGCCGAATACAGAAATCCTGATGGAGAGGATGTTGCCATTGAAGATCTTTTAGCTGTTGAAGAAATTTTCAAAGACTCCAAAAAGGGAGACAAGGCTTCCGATGAAGCCATGAATAAGATATTTGAAACTACAGATCCTATTGAAGTTTCCAAAATCATCCTCGAAAAGGGGACCGTCCAATTGACTGCAGACCAGAAGAGAAAGATGCAGGACGATAAAAGGAAACTTGTAATCAATAAGATAGCTAAAGAGGCTATCAATCCTCAAAACGGATTACCTCATCCTGTACAGAGAATAGAAAATGCATGTGATGAGGCAAAAGTGAAATTCGATCCGTTCATTTCCGTAGACCAGCAGGTTCAGACTGCCCTTAAAGCCATCAAGCCGCTAATTCCAATCAAATTCGAGAAAGTTAAAGTGGCTGTTCGTTTACCGGGTTCCGCTGCAGGCGGTGCCTATTCCGTTATCAACGGTTTCGGTACAATAATTAATGAAGAATGGCAGCAGGACGGCTCATGGATTGGAATAATCGAAATGCCTGGCGGTCTTCAGAATAACTTCGCTGCCAAAATGGCTGAAATCTCAGGCGGTGAAGCGGAGACAAGAACTATCAAATAACGTTTATAATATTCATAGAGTGGGATATTTATGATATATGTGGAAAATAAAGACTTAGTTATTCCTGGTCAAATATTGGCAGATGACGAATATTATCCAGGAAGAGGAACTTTCAAAGAAGACGGCAAAGTATGCTCTTCTTTAATCGGTTTAGTTTCTCTAAGAAATAAGAAAATAAGAGTAACTCCCCTCAAAAGCAAATATGTTCCTAAAAAAGGAGACGTTGTAATCGGTAAGATTAAAGATGTCAAATTCTCAATGTGGGACGTTGACATTAACTCTCCATATTCAGGAATCTTGCCTGCTTTTGAAGTATTCGGTAGGGAGAAAAAAGAACTTAATAAAGTATATGACGTAGGTGATGTACTTTTCTTAAGAGTAATTGATGTAGACGAAGTTAAAAAAGCCAAATTAGGCTTAAAAGGACGTGGATTAGGTAAATTCAAAGGCGGAATTATTGTAGACATTTCCCCGACCAAAGTTCCTAGATTAATCGGTAAGAAAGGATCCATGATCAACATGATTAAGGACAAAACCAAATGTAAAATCGTCGTTGGTCAAAACGGTCTTGTCTGGGTTAAAGGAAACGAAGATATGGAACAGCTTACCCGCAGAATTATCCATCTGATTGAAGACGAAGCTCACACTTCCGGCCTAACCAACAAAATTAAAAACAAATTGTGTTTAGCCATTGACGGCGAATTGCCTCCTGAAGAAACAGAAGAGGAATTCGTATTGGAAAAACCTAAACTCCAAAACTTTAAGGAAGAGTTAGAGCAAGAGGAAAGAGAACTTGCAGAAGCCCAAAAGGAAGCTGAAGCTGGCGAAGAGACTGAAGAAGCTGAAGTTGTAGAAGAAACCGAAGCTTCAGAAGTTGAAGAAGTGGCTGAAGAAGCTGAAAGTGAAGAGGCTGAAGCTGCAGATGAAGAAGCAGAAGAAGCTGAAGAGACCGAAGCTGCAGTAGAAGAAGCAGAAGAGGCTGAAGAGGCTGAAGCTGAAAAAGAAGATGCTGAGGATAAACCTAGTTTTTATGCAGTTATTGAAGAACTCAAAAAGAAAAACCAGAATAAAGATAAGAACTTATCCCTTAGCGATAACTCAAATAATAATTCATTTATATTAAATAATCGATAATTCTAGTGATGAGGTTGATTAAGATGTCTGAGATGATTAGAGAAGATGGTAGGAAGTACAATGAATTACGTCCTATAAAAATTGAAGCAGGCGTTCTTGAACGTGCTGACGGTTCTGCTTACCTTGAAGTAGGTGGAAATAAAATTTTAGTCGCTGTTTATGGGCCTAGAGAATCATATATTAGAAGATTGCTTGAACCGAATACCGGTGTAATTAGATGCAGATACAATATGGCACCGTTTTCAGTGGATGACAGAAAAAGGCCTGGTCCTGACAGAAGGTCTTCTGAAATTTCAAAAATCACCGCTGATGCGTTAAGGCCAGCATTAATGTTGGAAAATTACCCACGTTCAATGGTTGACGTTTATATTGAAGTAATCGAAGCAGAAGGTGGAACCCGTTGTGCAGGAATCACTGCAGCTTCCGTTGCACTTGTTGACGCAGGAGTTCCTATGAAGGACATTGTTGTGGGATGTGCAGCAGGTAAAGTTAACGATGAAGTTGTTCTGGATTTATCCGAAGTTGAAGATAAGGAAGGTCAAGCAGATGTTCCTATCGCAATGATGCCAAGAACCGGTGAAATTACCTTGCTTCAAAGTGATGGGGATTTATCCGAAGAAGAATTCCAAAAAGCTATTGATTTGGCTATGGAAGGATGTAAGAAAGTTAGTGAGCTTCAAAAAGAAGCATTAATGAAAAGATACTCTACAGAATAGGTGTTTAAAATGGATATAGTACCGGAAATTACAAGAGAAAGTATTACAAGCCTTATCGTTAACGACAAAAGGGAAGACGGCAGGGCACTTGACGAATATAGGGATATTTCTATTGAAACTGATGTTATTTCTAAAGCTGAAGGTTCTGCAAGAGTAAAATTGGGCGGAACTCAAGTTATTGTTGGTATTAAACCACAACTCGGAAGTCCATTCCCTGACACTCCTGATCTTGGAGTATTAATGACCAATTGTGAAATGTTGCCAATGGCTGATCCGACCTTTGAGCCTGGACCACCTAGTGAAGATTCAATCGAACTTGCACGTGTCGTTGACAGGGGAATCCGTGAAAGCGAACTGGTCGAACTGGACAAGCTCTGTGTAGAGGAAGGCAAACATGTATGGATGTTATTCATAGACTTGCACATTATCGACAACTGCGGAAATCTCTTTGATGCCGCTGAACTTGCAGTAATGGCTGCTCTTAAAAGCACTAAATTGCCTACCGCAAGCATTGTCGACGATGAGGTTGTCATTGATGAGGAAAATACCTTTGAATTACCAATCAATAATGAAGTTGCAATGTGCACTTTCGTTAAAATTGGTGACAAAATGGTTTTAGACCCATCATTATCCGAAGAACGTGTTGCAAGCGCCCGTTTGAATGTCGGCGTTACCCGCGAAGGCAGAATCTGTGCCATGCAGAAAGGCGGAGCACACCCATTAACCAAAGACGACATTTTTGCAGCTGTAAATACTGCAATTTCAAAAACTAAAGAATTAATTGAATATCTATAAGTCCTCTGGACGATTTAGATTTCTAAATTCTTTTTTTAATATTTTTTTATCATCTATCAAAACAAATTTCGTATCTATTTTTTCTATCAGTCCCTTTATGTGCAGGGAATCTTTTAAAATCAGTTCATTAATTAATGGAGCAACGTTTCTTGCGTAAATTGAATGGAGAGGTTCTGAAGTTTTTAATTTGTTTTCCTCGTCGTGGTATGGAACGATTGCCTGTTTGTTTTCTTCAATTTCACTAAAAAGAGTTCGAACAGTATTTTCACTAACGTAGGGGCTGTCACATGGAAATACTATTGCATATTCGCTTCTGATGTTTTCAAGACCCGTCAGGATACCTGAAATCGGGCCTTTATTTTTGATTTTATCCTCAATGAATCTTATTTCATATGAATAGTCATCGGGATTGATAAATTCGCCGTATTTTTCAATCCGATTACTATCATTTAAAACAATTAGGGCTTCATCTATTTCATTATTTAATGTGGAAAGTATGTATTTAATCATGGGTTGGCCTTGAATAATCATAGATCCCTTATCCTGACCCATTCTTCTGCTCTGCCCTCCACATAAAATAATGCCTGATTTCATGTTTCTTATTCCTTTACGTATACTTCTGCCGTTTCATCGAAAGGATTGGTACGTATGATTAATGCAATCATGTAAGGATAATGTTTGTTTAGGTATTTGAGGTAGTAAATCCATTCGTGAACTAATTTGTTGTAAATCCTTTGCATGTCTCCGTTTAAATGATTGAAGTCAACGTCGCTGATGTTGCTTAAGTCAGGTCTGTGTTCAAGCTCTTCATCCAGGTGAAGGATTGAATTCAATAGCTGTGAAAACTCTTCCTTTTCAAGGAGGTTGGTATTGTTGAGAAGACCAACGATAAACTCTCTTTTGCTTATGAGCAAATCTCTCATGTTGGTTAAATATTCTTCTCTGTCTTCAGGGGCTACATCTGCCTTGAATGGTATGTTGATGTTTTTGATTTCTTCCAGCTTGTTTTCGTAGTCTTTGTCGGTCCAGTTCTTGATGCTTTCAAGATAGCTGGTATCCGCCTTGTGCTGATTGACGGAGTTCAGCTGTTTAATCAAATCGTTTCCAAGTTCTGAAAAGAATGTGGACATGATCATATCCAGTTTTTCCATCATCGCTTCCTTTTCCTTTTTGCTTATGATTTCATCAAGCAAAAATGCTACAACAAGTATATCTACAGGAATAAAACCCAAATGTGTCCATATATATGAAATGACATGTTCTGGGTCTTTCAAAATGAGTATATTTGACCCGTAGATAACAATTATTGCTATTACCATTATTATCGAAAACTTGATTTTCCATTTGCTATGGTCATTCATTTTATAATCTCCAAATTTTATCTTTTTTTAGCTGTTATTATCGCTATCGGATTTTCGCTCATCATCATAATTCCACGATCAAGAACCCTTCCCTTTGAGATGTTGACTTCCATAATCTGAGGATTATAATTAAGCTCCTTAAGCTTGTTTACCGCTTCTACTTTGGTGTCAACCAGTATTGCGGTAATTATGATTCTTCCTTTGGAATTCAATCTGGAGTCGACCAAATCAAGAATATCCTCTAATTTCTTGCCGCTGCCGCCGACAATGGCAATATCCATATTGTCGATATCCTTTAAGGCTTCGGCTCCATCGTTGCATATCAGTGTAACGTTGTCCCCAAGTCCGAATTTCTTAAGGTTCTTTTGAGTCATTTCAATAGCTTCAGGATTTATATCAATTGATGTAACGCTTTCGGCCCTTTGGGCAAACTCGCAGGTAATGCCTCCGGTTCCGCAGCCCACGTCAACTACCTTATCGCCGGCCTTCACATCTGATTTGTAAAGTATTATGGCTCTAATGGCTTCCTTTGTAGGTCCGGGTACATCGCATGATTTTATGAAATCCTTGTCTTCTAACATTCATTCCCACCTTTTAAATAAGTTATTTTCAATGTTTAAGGAGTCCAATATCTTGCCGACAATGAAATTTATCTGGTCGTCGACGCTGTCATGCTCGGAATAGAATCCCGGCATTGCAGGCAATATTATCGCTCCTTCTTGTGATAAGGTAAGCATATTTCTTATATGGGCTGTCCTGAGGGGAGTTTCCCTTGGAACAATCACGGTCGGTCTCCTTTGCTTCAGGCTTACGTCCGCAACCCTTGTAATCGTATTGTCTCCATATCCGTTTGCTATTGAGGATAATGTCTTCATGGAGCATGGCACAATGACCAGGCTGTCAAATTTAAATGAACCGCTGTTGATGGAAGCCGTCAGGTCATCGAATTCGTAATAGCTGTCGGCCAGTTTAATTATATCTTCTATCTCCCAGTCGGTTTCGGATTTGATTACTGTTTTAGCGGCATCACTTATTACAAGGCTGTTTTTTATTTTAAGCTCTTTTAATACTTCAAGCAGTCTGATTCCATATATTACTCCGCTTGCTCCGGTTATTGCAACAACTATCATCTTATTCTCCTAAAACAGTTTCATCTGATCGTAATGTATTCCGTGGAACTTTTCCCTGTCCACTTCAGGTAGGTCCAGGTAGTGGTTCAATTTCAGTTTGTCAAACCTTTCCTTTTCTTCAATCGGAACGTAAACGCTGATGTCAGGTATGTTGAATCTTGCCTTGCTCAGCGCTCCTATAATGTTTGAGATTTCAGTCAAAGGATAAAGTCTTTCATCTACGTTTACCTGGGTTTTCATCTCATCGAAGCGAGGATATTCGGCAATGTTGATGAAGACGTAGTTCTTGTCCATATCGAAGTCTTCAGCTATTTCCTCTTCAGCTTTTCTTAAGGTTTCCTGTTTTATCTTGTATATCTTTTCGGGAGTCTTGAAGTTATTCAGCCTTATGGTTTTCACTCTTTTCGGTATTATCCTGTTGTCAAGCCTGTTTATGAAGTCTCTTACGATTTCATCATCGCTTTGCCTGAAAAGGGAGATAATGTCTGAATCATCGTATTTGTACATGTCCTTTTCGTTGATTTTTCCGGAATCGATTTCTCTTTTAAGTGCTCTTCTAAACATTGAGTTGACGATTCTGGTCGTATGATGCTGATAGACGCTCGGATACATGAAATATCTTGACACTAAAGCTCCTTCTGCGGCCTGAACTCCTTTGATGTCCAGAACCAGTCCGTCATTTAACTGCAGGTTGGATATTATCCTTTCGTAGTCTATAACTCCGTATGCAACGCCGGTATTGTGTGAATCCCTAAGCAGATAATCCATCCGGTCAACGTCCAGTTCCCCGGAGATTATCGGCCCGAGGTGTCCTTCACCGTGAATGATTTCAATGATGTCTTTGGTGTTGAACCTTTCATCCAGTAGATCATGCATTGACGTCTTTTCTATTACGTATTCCGTAAGCTTTTCATGAGGAAAGGACAATACTCCTTCTGATACGTGTGAAAACGGACCATGTCCAATGTCGTGAAGAAGGCCGGAAATTCTCACCAGATCCACTTCGTCTTCGCTAAGATCCAATTCGTTTCCAAGCTTTGATGCCAGATTCATTGTTCCGATGCAGTGTTCGAATCTGGTATGGTTTGCGCCGGGATAGATTAAACTGATTAATCCTAACTGTTTTATTCTTCTTATTCTTTGAAATTGGGGCATGTCCATTACTTGTGTTTCGAATTTAGATAAGCTGATATCTCCATAAACGCTATCTCTTATGAATTTTCTTTTTTCAGTCATTCAATCACCCTAATAATCCGTTCAAGGTATCGTTTGCCACTTCTTTTATCTCATTTGTTATGTTTGAAATTATCGTAGTATTCGTTTTGTTTTCGACTTTTGGAATTATCACCTGCACATCATTTATCTGATGGGGTTCAAATGAGTCATTTTCAATTGCAGCTAATTTTTTGGCATTTGAATTGTCTATAACTGCCACGCTAGCAAAGGCACTACTTAAAACAAATGCAATCACTGCAATTATTAGAAACACTATTAAATAGACTTTTATTGATTGTTTCATAATACCACGATTTTTTATTTAAATTTTAGATAATCTATGAATGATACTAATTATATTTAATATATTATTTATTTTTTTCAATTTTTTTAGCTTACCAAAATCTTTATATACTATACTGACAAAATATTATATGTCGGAAGACGGAAGCCGTATTCCGATGGTTTTTATGTAAAGTTTAAATTTAATAATTTATTGAGAAAAGATAATATGGATGTTTTAAGTACTGGTGATACAGCATGGATTTTAATTTCAACATTATTAGTTTTATTAATGTCAATTCCTGCTGTAGCATTTTTTTATGGAGGATTAAGTAAAAAGAAGAACGTATTAAATACAATGTTTTTAACTTTTATAGCATTTTCAATCGTAAGCATAATCTGGGTAATCTTCGGTTACTCATCAGCATTCAGTGAAAACTCATTCAATGGACTGATAGGTATTCCAACCCAGTTTTTCCTGCAGGGAATTGCATTGGATGATCTTACGGGAACAATACCAACATTAGTATTTGTAATGTTTCAGGGAGCATTCGCCGGTTTAACCGCAGCATTGATATCAGGTGCTCTCGTTGGAAGGATGAAAACCAAAGCCTGGGTAATATTCATACCAATCTGGGCTATTTTAGTATATCTGCCAATCGCCCACTGGGTATGGGGCGGAGGATGGCTGATGCAAATGAACGCTCTGGATTTCGCAGGAGGAACCGTTGTCCACATTAATTCAGGTGTTTCAGCTCTTGCAGTTGCATTGGTTTTAGGAAAAAGGAAAGACACCTCATTAATTCCGCACAACCTCGGTTATGCAGTGCTCGGTGCAGCATTACTCTGGTTCGGATGGATGGGATTCAACGGAGGATCTGGTCTTGCAGCAGACGGCCTTGCAGCAAACGCAATCATAGTATCCAACGTCTCTGCAGCTACCGCATTAATCGTGTGGACAATTCTGGATACCTATATCGTCGGAAAACCAACTGTCTTAGGTGCAATATCCGGTGCAGTTGCAGGACTTGTTGCAATCACGCCGGCAGCAGGATTCGTTGACGTATTCGGTGCATTAATAATAGGCGCTATAGCTCCTTTAGTTTCATACTTCGCAATCTATACCCTTAAAGCAAAAATGGGATATGACGATGCTTTGGATGTATGGGGTATTCACGGTATGTCAGGTATATGGGGAGCAATCGCTACAGGCATATTTGCAGTGCCTGCAATCGGAGGAACTGCAGGACTGTTATACGGCAATCCGGAACAGGTTGTAATACAGATTATCAGCGTAGTAGCTACAATGGTATATGCATTTGTAATAAGCTTTGTTCTTGCTAAGATACTTGATAAAGCAATGGGTGGAATTAGAGTTGAAGGATCAGAGGAAATCGGAGGTCTTGATAAAAATCTCCACGAAGAATCCGCATATAATTTAAGCTAGATGTGATATAATGAAAAGTGTTGTTGCGATAATAAGACAAGAAAAGATTCAGGATGTTAAAAACGCCCTTTTGGCAGTTGGCTGTGAAGGTATGAACATCACTGAAGTAAAAGGAAGAGGAAGTCAAAGAGGAATAAAAGAATCATATCGCGGATCCAGCTATTGCATTGATTTGATTCCAAAAACCCGTATTGAAATCGTAGTGAAAGAGGAAGGCGTTGATTTGATAGTTGACGCAATCAAAAAATCAGCCCATACCGGAAATATCGGTGACGGAAAAATATTCATCTATCCTATGGATAACGTAATCAGAATAAGAACCGGTGAAGAAGGTGATAGTGCAATTTAAGGCTCAATATCTTTTAATTGACTCAGATTTCGTTTGTAGTGCAGTTTTGATGCTGCACTACAACATGAAAATACTTGATTTTTTTTACTTGATTTTAACAATTTGATAAACACCACAAAATAATTTCTTCACTCGGTTAATATTTCATAAGTGAGTAAAATTGTCCCGATTCATAACAAAATTTGAATCAATCGGTCATGAAATGCTCATTTCATTGAAAATTAATTAAAGAAACTCAACACCATAATCATGTTTAAACTAGCAATTAACTTTTATTTTAAATAAATAACCTGTTATTATTTGAATTAATTTAATTTAAAGAAATCATATCAATTAAATAAGTAAATTTTTTAATTTGAATATACCTCTTTCATTTTTTCATCAAGTCGCACTTCCACAATTTATTTTAATAGTGTTTTGAAAAATCACTACTGAAAAAAAATAGGATATGTGAAAAGAATGTCTCATCAAAATATTGATAACTTTTTCAAACTTGCTGCAATTCTATTTGGACAGTTATTTGTCGATGCCTTTGGCTTAGATTACCATATTATTCGTCTATATCGCAATGAACTGAATTCTTTTAATAGTAATAGTCTTTTTGCTGATATAGTCTTTGAAACCCGTGAAGGAGTGCTGCTGAATTTCGAATTTCAAGATGTGAAACTTACAACTAAACATCTGAAAAGATACATGGATTATAAAGTGCGATTACAGTGTAAGTCTGGTAAACCTGTTGTTACAATTATTATTTGTATTTACCATGTCAAATCTGAAGTTTTCATATATAATGAAACTGAAACTTCAATTTTGAAGCCAATTATACATTATCTGATTGATTATAATGATCAAGTAAAATATTTAAGTGTTAAAAATAAAGTTATAACTAACTTAAAACTGCCATACACCGATGTTCGATTTTTAGTTTTTTCACCATTCATGGTCAAAAGTGAATTTAGATTAGCCAGAGTAAGGGAAGTTTGTAGTTTGATTGAAAAAATTAAGAAAAATGATTTATTCGATGATGAAAATTTGTTTATGCCATTAATTTTGGCAATTGAACAGTATGTTTCCGATGAAGGAGAAAAAAGAAGATTAATGGATGTGATTACAATGGATGTTCCAGTTGATGCAGTCTATGAGAAAGTTATGAACAGCGGTGTCTTTGAAAAAGGCATTGAAATAGGAAGAAAAGCAGGAAAAGAAGAAGGTATGGAAATAGGAAGAGAAACAGGTATAGAAATAGGAAGAAAAGCCGGAAAAGAAGAAGGCATGTTTGATTTTGCTATCAAATACAAACATGAACATGGTATTGATGAAGCTTTTCGTTTTCACTGGATTTTTACGTGAAGAACTTGAAAACGAAGAATTAACTAGAAAAGATGAGGATTAATTACTTAATTCTCATTATTACTCGTAAAGAATATTTTCATTAAAAAAATATTAAATACTAAACAATCAAAAATTAATATGAATTGAATAATATTTTTTAATGAATTGTCCGAAATCTAATAAAAGATTAATAAAAGGAGAAAAAATATGGCAATAGCAAAAATTAATAAAGATATGATGTTTTGGGCAAGAAATTACGCTGGCTATGTAAATGGATATGAGAAGGAATTGCCAGAAGATATTAGGAATAAATACGAATCCTGGGAGTCAGGTGATAAATTTCCTACATGGATTCAATTAAGAAATGTCAGCAAAAGGTACAAAGTTCCTACAGCATTTTTCTTCATGAAAAATCCTCCGGAATATGGTAAAATTCCTAATTTTGTTAATTACAGAAAATTAGATGGAGGAAGTATTTATAAAAATATTTCACCATTTTTAATTGATAATATTCACACTTCAGAAAACCGAAGAAGGATATTCATGGAATTATCTGATGAGATGAATGAAAATGTCGAATCTTTTGAAGTATTTGAAGGTGAAATAAATAAATATGGCTTCTCTTCATTTATTCGTGAAAAATTAGATATTTCCATTGATGTTCAAAAAACTTGGTTAAAAAAGGATAATCGTAAAGATATAAATCATTATAACTTTTTAAATAATTGGAAAGATGTATTAACTGAAAAAATGGGTGTTTTAGTATTTGAAACTTTTGATGTGGATATTAAAGAAATGAGGGGATTATGCATTTATCATCGTGATGTTCCAATAATTTTGTTAAACGGAAAAGATAGTGTAAATGGAAGAATCTTTTCTTTATTCCATGAATTAACTCATTTATTATTGGGTGAAAGTGCAATATGTGGGGAAGATTTTGACAGGGACATTGAAATATTTTGCAATGCAGTTTCTGGAGAATTTTTAGTCCCTAGTGAAGATTTAAATAAAAATTCACATGATTCATTAAATGATTTAGCTAATATGTATGGAGTCAGTAATCATGTTATCTTAAGAAGATTATTGGATTTGAAGATAATTTCTAAAAAGGAATATGATTTAAAAACAAATTATGGCAAGTTTGTCCCAAAGAAATCCAAAGGAAAGGGTGGAAATTATTATCGTAATATGATTAAATATAATGGAAAGCCTTTCTATTCTATTGTACTCGAAGCATATGAAACAGGACTTATTAATGGTTCTGATTTATCAAATTACACAGGTTTAAAAATAAATCAAGTTCCAATAATTGAGGAAATGTTATATGGGGGTTAAAAAATGAAAAAATATGTCATTGACACATCCTCATTAATTGATTTAGAAAAATATTATCCTTATAGTGTTTTTCCTTCACTTTGGAATTTTATTTTTGAAAAGTTTGATGAAGGAAAACTGTTTTCAGTTAACTAAGCTTATGATGAACTACAAGATTCTCAAGAAGTATGGAAAAATTATAAAAATTGTTTTAGGGACTTAACTGATGAGGAAAATCTATATTTATCTGAAATCATGTCTTTGGATAAATTTGAATCATTTATAAGGAGAGGTTTTGATAAAACTAATGGTGGATCCTGGGCCGATCCTTATTTAGTAGCTTGTGGTATTGTAGATGATAATGTCACTGTTGTTTCTCAGGAAAGTTCTAGAAAACACCCTCATTCTGTTATTCCATATGTATGCGGGGAGTACAATGTTTCTTGCATCAAATTCTTGGACTTCTTAAGAGAAAATAACTTTAAAGCTTAAAAAGGATAAAAATATGATAGTGCAGTCTTAATACTGCACTACAACGCCGTAAATATCGTTAATACCAACCCATGTTGTTATTCCTTTTGTCTCGTAACGTGTGCCGTTTATGTATTCGTAGTCCACATTGGTGTTGTCGCTTGTTAAATAGACTTGATCTCCTTTAATTTGAGAAACCCTTTTAATGATGTTGCCGTATTCGTCGGAGTCGGCCACAACAATATTTCCGACCTTTATGTCTTTGGTCTTTTCAACTAAAACGGTCTGCCCATCGTTTAATGTAGGATACATTGATGTTCCTTCCACATGGAATAAAATCGGAATTTCGTCTTCACCCAATGGTGAATTCAAATGAACTTTAACGTTATCAAGACCGTGGGCAAGACAGATTCTGAGAATGCCCTGTTTCAAGCTTTTCGCATCACCGGTGGTATTGTTCATATTTTGGAATGTTAATTCACAAATTTCATCGTTTAATTTGCCTGTATCAACGCCTGAAAAAGGGGAAATCGTTGTTTGGGCGGTAATGTTTTCACCATCCATGTAAACATTAACGGATTCTCCTATAAACAGGAAATATCCTCCAACAAGAAGCAGAATAATTACTACAGCACCTATTGCTAAAACGCCTTTGTTAGCCATATTATCACCTTAATCCATGATATTCAGATTCATATTAAGTAAAGCTTTCATCGTTTCAATATCGATTTGGCCCGGAGCGGTAACATCTCTGCCTGCAGCAAAAGTGATTGGTGAATTGAATTTGGAAGCCATAACTCTTGTATAACTGCCCAAATCGCTCATGGAAATAGCTATTGTCTTTTCGCAGTGTGAAAGTATGGCCAGTACCTTTAGGGTATCCTCTAAATCGTTAGGCATGAATGCAACTTTGGCGATATCTCCAAGCTCCAGTTCCTTTTTAACAATATACGTGATTTCATCAATTTCGGGAGTCTTTTCGAAATCATGGTAGGATACGATTGTCTTGACTCCTGTGTCATGAATCATATCTATATATTCATCATTGCTTTGAAGTTCAATATCCACATATTCAACCAGATCGCAGCATTTGTATAAAATATCAATTCTTTCTTCTTCAGATCCCTTAAATGAACCTCCTTCAGTCGAGATTCTATTGGTTGCAATCATAGGGAAATTAATTTCCTCAATTGCTTGTTTAATTTCTTTAAAATCAGGATTTTTAAGGGCGTCAATTCTGAATTCCAAAATATCCGCACCCTTGTCAATACAGTCGTTTGCAACTTCTATCACTTCATCGATTTTGGACTGAAAAATTGGAATAGCTATTTTAGTTTGTGAATACATTATAATTATTTTTGATTATTGTTATTAATTAATTTTTTCAAATGAATCCTGATTTTCTGACTAAAATTTTATATAAATTAAGTAACATAATATATTACAGATAAAATTTAATATTTTATTATATTTATATTAATCAAATTTTAAAGGTGTTATTTTGAAAATTACAGCTATAGGAGCCGACATTTCTAAAAATGATGTGTCCTGTAGTACTACATTGGTAGAAAATATTGAAAATAATCTTTATAGGCTTAAAGAACTTGGAGCTAGTGAAGCTGCTTTGACAAATGTCACTGGAGACGATGTTGTCATAAGTGCTTTTGTCGAGGATGACCTGCTTGAAAGCGTCAATGAAGGCATAGTAAATATTTTAAAGGACTGCGCTGAAAACCTCGGAGACCTTTCCGGAATATCAGATGACGAATCTGGGGCAGGCGAAGGAATTTCATATGCTGAAGCCAATTTCCGTCCTGGATTTTATCCCGATGCCATTATTCTGGGCTTTGATACCTATGGCGGCGAACCATTTGTTGCAAATGTTGCAAACTCTGCAATCAAGGCGGCTCAAGGAATGGATGATTTGACGGATGTGTCAGATTTGATTGAAGCTAAAAGCAAAAAGATTCCCGGCGTCGGATACGTTTCTTCTGAAACCGACGATCCGGTTGTAGTGGCCACGGTTCAGAATATCGAGTCTATTGGAGTGATAGCAAGTGCAATGATTGGGGCTGCACTTGGAAATAAGAATACTTATCTTGTCGAAAGGGGAACAACGTGTAACGTATTGCCTGGAAGCGTAATATTTTCCGCTACAGCATTCATGAACGGCAACGTTATCGATTTGGCGATTCCTTTTCAAAATAAAACTAGAATTTTACGTTAATTAGGAGATTTTAATATGATTTTATTGGATAAAAATACAAAAGCTTTGGTTCAAGGAATAACCGGTAAGCAAGGTTCATTCCACACTGAACAGATGTTAAAGTATAATACATGTATAGAAGCAGGCGTAACTCCGGGCAAAGGAGGTCAGGACTTTTTGGGCGTTCCTATTTTCAATTCCATTGAAGAGGCAGCAAGCGAAACTGACGTTAACGCTTCAATCATTTTCGTTCCTGCAAAATTTGCAAAGGACGCAGCTTTCGAATCAATCAGACATCTGGATTTGGTCATCATTATTTCCGAACACATTCCTGTCCACGATTCACTGGACATAATGGCATATGCCGATCAGATGGGAACTACCGTCATCGGCCCGAACACTCCTGGAGTAATCTCACCTGGTGTCGGAAAGCTTGGTATCATGCCGACACACATCTTTGCTGAAGGAAATGTGGGCGTAATTTCAAGAAGCGGTACGTTAACCTACGAAATAGCCAGCGAACTTACCCGTGCGGGAATCGGCCAGAGTACCTGTGTCGGAATCGGAGGAGACCCTGTTATCGGTACAAACTACATAGGCATTCTTGAAAGGTTTGAAAACGACCCTGACACTGAAGCAGTTGTATTAATAGGTGAAATCGGAGGAAACGCAGAGGAAAACGCAGCGGAATACATTAAAAATGAAATGACCAAGCCTGTCGTTTCATACATCGCAGGAAGAACTGCACCTCCTGGAAAAAGAATGGGTCACGCAGGAGCTATCATTCAGGGTAATACCGGTACCGTAGCAAGCAAGACCGAAGCATTGAATGACGCCGGCGTTGAAGTTGCAAAAATGCCGTCAGAAATCGTTGAATTAATTAAAAGGGAAATTTAAGATGAATCACTCAGAAATTATTGATAAACTTTTGAACGGTGAAATGAAACTTTACCAGGTCGACAGGGAAGTTTCAGCCAGTGAAGCCACAGACATCAGAAGGGAATTCCTTGAAAGGAAATATTCAATTAAACTGGACAATATAGCCAATTATTCTCTGGATATGGAAAGGGCTTCCGCCAGAAACATTGAAAATTCAATCGGAGTTCTGCAATTGCCTATGGGTATTGCAGGTCCTTTAAAAATCAATGGGGATAAATGCAAAAGGGAAGTTTTCGTTCCTCTTGCAACCTCTGAAGGAGCGCTTGTCGCATCAATAAACAGGGGAGCTTCCACCATTACTGCATCAGGCGGAGTCAATGCACACGTCATATCAGACATCATGACCAGAGCTCCGGTAATCAAAACCGAAAACGCATCAGAGTCCATAAGGATTAAGGAATGGTTTATTGATAATTTCGCTGAACTTAAAGAAATTGCCGAATCCACAACATCACACGGAAAACTCCTTAAAATCGATCCGATATTAATTGCGGGCGTTTATGTTTATCCTCGCTTCGTATATTCCACAGGAGACAGTATGGGCATGAACATGGTCACGATAGCCACCGAAAAGATTCTCGACAAGATGGCCAGCGAAACGACTGCCAGACACATTGCCTTAAGCGGAAATGCCTGCGTCGATAAGAAGCCTGCGGCAATCAATATCATTGAAGGAAGGGGAAAAAGCGTTGTTGCAGACATCCTGATTCCTAAGGATATCGTTAATCAGAAACTTAAAACCACGGCGGAAGCCATGGAAGAGGTTAATATAGCCAAAAACCTTATAGGCTCAGCTGTCAGTGCTTCTCACGCATACAATGCGCATTATGCAAACATGGTTGCAGCAATCTTTTTGGCTACGGGCCAGGATGCGGCTCATGTCGTTGAAGGTTCTCTGGGCATTACGACTGCCGAAGCTCGTGACGGAGATTTATACTTCTCAGTTAACTTGCCTGACTTGCCTATTGCCACTGTAGGCGGAGGAACAAGTCTTGAAGCTGCAAATGAAGGATTGAATATTTTAGGTGTTGCCGGTTCAGGCAAAGCCCATGAATTTGCCGAAATCGTTGCAAGTACGGTTCTTGCAGGGGAATTGTCCCTTATCGGTGCATTGGCTGCCGGACACTTGGCAAGAGCTCATAAGGAACTTGGAAGGGGTTGAAATAATGGATGAAATTGACACTTTGCTTTTGCCTGAAATTAACTTGGAAACTGATGATATCATAATGAATATCGCAATAAAAAAGGATTATTCCCAAATTGAAGATTTACAGGAAAGAAAAGAAGAATTCATTAATGATTTGAAAGCTTTCATAGAGGAATTCAGCCAAACGCCTGAATCTCTGGATTTCATGAAGTATTTTGATTAGTCTTTGGAATTGATTATTTTCAATACTTCACCGACATCCACCCTTGTTTCAAAGCATCCTGTTTTTTTAAGCAATACGCCCTGCGGGCAAAAATCCGAAAGAAGCATCATCATCTGATTCAAATCCTCATGGCATGCAACGCCTATGACTGCCTTGAACTTGTTTTCCATTACTATTTTTTTAACAAAGCTTGATCCAGGCACAATATATGTCTTATAGCCCATAGGTTCGGCCTTTTTCTTGATGACACCAATTGAGCATAATCCACAGCATGTACATTTCACGCCTTCCTTTTGAAGCGTGGCGGGACAGTCCTTGTGCCTTAAACAATGAGGCAGGAAAATAAGCGTCTTATCCGCAGGTATTTTCTTGAACTTCTTTTTATTGATGTCATTTCTTGTCTGAATGCTGATTGAGTCTATCAGGTTATCATCGAGCTTTAACAGTTTAGCTATTGATTTGAACGGTGAATAAAGTAAGTCTGTAATGAATAAAATGAATTTTGGAAAGATGACAATTTCCTTTTTAATCAGGAGCTTTCCGATGGTCAGATATATTATAAACAGTATTATAATCAGAACTGCAATTATAATTACCAGCTGTCCCAGCAAGGTATACAGGAAATTAAAATCAAAATTCATGCTTAAAACTCTTCGATAGTGTAATTTTCATGAACCCGGTTTAATCTGACGCCGCTTTTCGTTTTAGTGATGGATATTCCGGATAATGAGTCGCATGAGCATAAGACGTCCTGTTCCGGGTGTGTTCCCCTAACGATATTGCAGTTCAGGTTCACCCTTTCGCCTACGGACAATACCTGTGACAGCCTCTTGACGGACGGATGATCCTTATTTAAGATAACTATAGGTGAGTCTTCCTCTCTGGTCAGGTATGCCTGTGACCTTATCGCTCTTTTGTCCTTTTTGAAGTTGGATACCGCTATAATGTCATCCTTTTCAAGGAACTGAACTATCTCTTCATTGTCCTGTGTGGCTATAAAGAGCATCTTGTTGTCTTTAGCGACCTTAATTATTCCAACAAGACCGCTTTCACCTTCCAAAAAAAGAATCTCATCATAACTGAAGTCAATATCCATATTAACCACTAAAAAATAAAAAAAGAAGAATAATTAGGAATTATTCTTTGCATTCAACGTTGTCGCTTTGGCAAGAAGGACAAACGACTTTTTTACCAAGCCCTTTAAATTCATTTCCACAGTCTAAACATCTGTATCTTTTTGTCTTTAATTTTCCTAAGTCAATATCGGCCATTGGGCCACCAGCAGAACACATATTAAATCACCTAAAAATATTTATATATTTTATATATAATTAAATTTTTCTTTTTTGACGTCTTGTTTTGAAATCCAATTCTTTTATTTTGTTGAATGTCTGTTCATTCTTGTTGACGCTGTAGAGCCTCCTGTAGAAAAAGAGTGACTGGTTCAGCATATTGTCCTTTTCATAGTCCCTAGCCAGCCTTTCCAGATTTTCAAGAACGAACGGATTAACGCCAACCCGGATGTGTTTGCTTGTCATTAACGCTTCACATTCCCCATCCGTCAACTCTATGCCGTATTTTTTCTCTATTGATTTGATTTTGTCTTCAGTAAACGGATCATTTTCATACTTCAGGCTGTATCTGTAACATGCTATTGACAGTTCAGGGTTGTTTTCCTCATAATAGTAAAATCCGAAGTTATTGTAAATTCTGGCCAAATCAGAACCGGTATATGCGTATTTTAAGGCATCCATATTATGGAAGTAGAATCTGTTGAATGTAGGTGCACGCATTTTGTAGATGTCACACAGCTCCAGAATCACTCTCGTTGAAACGGGATTGATCCTTAATGATTCCTTAAGTGCGGATTCGGCTTCATCAAGCCTTGAAGCGTCCCTCAGGAGAAATCCGTAACCGTAATACAGGTCTTCCAGAGGCTGATTGTCCGGAATGTATTGAAGTTCCTTTTCACAGCCGATGAATTCATGAAATATCAGCTCTTCTAAAGGGTCTGAAAAGCTGTGGTATTCATTGACCTCATCGTTTTCATACATCCCCGGAAAGGTATTCATGAATTCATCATAGATTTCCAGCGCCTTTTCATAGTCATTGTTCTGTATGTAAAACTCCGCTTCAATTATCAGGTCCTTTATGGGATTTTCTTCGCTGATTATCCTTTCGTACTCTTCCTGCTCTTCAGGACTTAAGCAATCCCAAATCATTTTGGAAATCTCTTTGATTATTTCTGTGGAGTATTCATGAGTCTTGTAGATTTCAATTTGTGATATAAGGTATTTGCGATTCAAATCCTTGTTTTCTCCAAGATTTTTTTTAATGTCCTCAATGACTTTCTGATACATATAATAATATTATAAATATTTTGTTTAATAAAAGTAACCGAATTCACATTTTTAATAAAAATTCTTAAATATTATTAAAAATAAAAATTTTTATACTATTGAAAGGTTGTGTTAGATTTATGAAAAAACGATTTTTAATTATTTTTTCTTTAATTTTAATCTTATCCATTTCTGGCGCTTGCGCCAGTGATGATTTTAATCAAGAAAACTATAATGGTACCGATACATTATCCATATCCTATTCGGATATTGTTTTATCGGAAAATGTAGGTGGTGATGTTTTATCAGCATCCGAAGAAAGTTCAAACACTTCCGGCGTTGTCATTACAGCGCCAGACGTCGTTAAATATTATGGGGGATCTGAAAGGTTAAGCGTCCTTGTCGAATCCGACGGAAAACCTGTTTCAAATCAAAGCGTAGGAATTACAATAAACGGCGTAACATATAACAGGGTTACTAATGAGAACGGTACTGCCTCTCTGGCATTGAATCTGATTGCAGGGGATTATCCTGTAAAGATATCCTATAATGATAATTATGCTGACTGTAATGTTTCCATTTTAGCTACTCTCAACGGAACTGATATTTCCAAAATGTATAAGAACGGAACTCAGTATTATGCCACATTCCGTGACAGCGAGGGCAAATATCTGGCTTCCGGAAGCAACGTCACCTTTAACATCAACGGCGTTTTCTATACCCGTCAGGTCAGTGGAGATAAGGGTCTTGCCAGGCTTAACATTAATCTGATACCTGGAGAATACGTTCTTACCGCATACAATACCGAAAACGGCGAGAGAACTTCAAATGTAATCACTGTCATTTCAAGAATCGTTGAAAACAGCGATTTGGTCAAGTATTATAAGAACAGTTCCCAGTATGTCGTTAGGGTATTGGGCGATAATGCAAAGCCTGTCGGTGCCGGTGAAACCGTAAAGTTCAACATTAATGGAGTTTACTATGATAGGGTTACAAACTCATCCGGGCATGCTAAAATCAATATCAATCTGGCTCCGGGAGATTACATAATCACTGCCGAGCATAAGGATTCAATTGTCTCCAACAGCATTAAAGTCAATCAGATTTTATTCGCCAATGATTTAAATAAGTTATATAAGACTGCCGATGCGTTCAAGACCACTCTGCTTGACGGTCAGGGAAAGCCATATGCCAATAAAAACGTGACTTTCAATATCAATGGAGTTTATTATGACAGAACAACTGACAGCAATGGTGTTGCAAAGCTTAACATTAATTTACATCCGAATAAATATATCATAACTTCAACTTTCAACGGACTGTCAATATCAAACAATATTGAAGTTATTCCTATTGAAATATCAATCAGCGATATTGCAGACGGTGCATATTACCTTAGATGTTATTATGAGACTCATGGGGTCTTGCCTGCAACGCTTAATGCTCCTGTTCATACATATACCTTGGCTGAATTTTATTATTTAATGAATAAGGCCATTGAACAGCTGGGAAGTTCCAATAGAAATAATGTAGCCATTATCCATGGCGTACAGGGTGTTAATTCACCGGACAATACAATCACATCATGCTTAATTAAAAAAGACGAGTTTGTAAACATTGCAAAAGACATCGCTTCAAAAATTTCCAAAAATAAGCAGGTTCCGGATAGTGTTTCCACAAGTTCCGGCGTAGTCAGCTACAATGACTATGCAATTATCGCTTCAAAAATCATGTCATTCTATCATGATTATAGCTATTCTTTAGCAGACTATGTGACTTTCGTTTCAAATAAGGTTGCATCCAACTTTAATTTTGGTATGAATAGTAATCCATTTGGTTTAACCGGCAAGAATGTCTATATTGATGCTGACGGAGGATCTGATGAGAAGAAATGGGAATTAGCCAGAGCTTTTGCTGCCGCAGGATGGAATGTAAAAGTAGGAAAAACGCACAGCAATGCCCATTATGAAGACTACTTCAATGTTCCAAGCAATTACGTGCTTATAACTGTCTATAACGGTTTCTGTGCCGGAACCATAAGGGAACTGGCTTCAAGCTATATTCAGAATGTATTGAGGTCTAAAAACTGTGTCTGTGTTCCTGTCTGGGACAGTATCGATTGGACAAATCCTAATGGAATGGGACCGTATCGTTACGGTGACTTCAGCGGATATTCCGCAAAAAGGGCATGGGACGATAACTTCAGCATAACTGATCCTTCAATTTCCAATGTTGCCCAGTATCTGGCAGCAAACAACATTAAATATTGTACTTACCCTACAACTGAAGGAATCATGTATCAGTTTGCAAATGGCGGTTTTTCAACTTCCATGATTAGATAATATCATAAAACAAGCCTTTTTAGGCTTTGTTTATTTTTTTTCTTTTTAGGTAATATTTTTATATTATCACAAATCAATATATTTAATGTATAAAAAATTCTAATTTTTATATCGTATTATAAATTAATTTTAAAGGTGAAAATAGTATGGCAAATCAACCAATATTTATTCTTCCTGAAGGGACTGAAAGATATTCTAAAAGAGATGCTTTAAGAATGAATATTACGGCCGCTAAAGTATTGGCAGGCATTGTAAGAACTACTCTTGGTCCTAAAGGAATGGACAAAATGTTAGTTAGTGGTATGGGAGATATTACCGTAACTAATGATGGTGCAACTATAATGAGAGAAATGGATATTGCACAGCCGGCTGCACGTATGCTTGTAGAAACAGCTAAAAAGCAAGAAGAAATTGTCGGAGACGGAACCACTTCTGTCGTTGTTATTGCTGGTGAATTATTAGCTAAAGCTGAAGAATTATTAGAAGATGGAATCGCAACTTCCGTTGTCGTTAAAGGATTTAGAAACGCAACCGCAAAAGCTGTTGAATTATTGAATGAAATTGCAATCGATGCTGACGATAAGGAAACCCTTCAGCATGTTGCAGTCACTGCAATGAGTGGTAAAGGATCAGATTATGCAAAAGAACATCTTGCAAACCTTGTTGTAGAAGCAGCTTTAAGAATCGAAGAGGACGGTGTATCTGAAATCGACAACATCAACATTCAAAGGGTTTCCGGAGATTCCGTGGAAGATTCATTCTTATGTGAAGGCATTGTCATTGACAAGACTCCGGTTTCAAAAAACATGCCTGAAGTCGTTGAAGATGCAAAAATTGCAATCATGAAATATCCTATTGAGTTAAAAGACCTCAATACCGATACTAAAATCGACATTACCTCTCCTGATCAGTTTGCGGCATTTCTGGACAATGAAGAGCAGATGATTAGGGACTTGGTTGACAAAATCGTCGATTCAGGCGCAAACGTATTCTTCTGTCAGAAAGGAATCGATGACCTGGCTGAACATTATCTTAAAAAGGCAGGCATCATGACCTATAAGAGAGTTAAAAAATCTGATATTGAAAGAATCTCAAAAGCAACCGGTGCAAAACTTGTAACAGACATTGAAGACCTGTCCGAAGACAAGTTAGGTCATGCAGGCAAAGTTTACCTTGAAAAGGTCTTCGACCACAAATTGACTTTCATTGAAGAATGTGAAAATCCGAAAGCATCCTCCATTGTACTTAGGGGAAGTACCCGTTACGTAACCGAGCAAATCGCAAGAGCTCTTGACGATGCTTTAGGAGTAGTTGCTGCCACTATCGAAGAAGGAAAAGTCCTCATCGGCGGAGGAGCATGTGAAATCGATTTGGTAAAACAGTTAAGGGATTATGGTGAATCCGTAAGCGGAAGGGAACAGTTAGCTATCTTAAAATACGCTGAAGCTTTGGAAGTCATTCCAAGAACCCTGATTGAAAACGCAGGTTTGGACACCATTAACTTAATTGCTGATTTGAAGGCTGCTCATGAAGACTCCAACGCAATCGGTATCAACGTATTCACAGGTGAAGTCGTCGACATGAAGGATGCCGGAGTAATTGAACCTTTAAGGGTTAAAGTTCAGGCTCTTCAGTCTGCAGGCGAAGCTGCTGAAATGATTTTACGTATCGATGACATGATTGCAGCAAGAAACGCACTCAACTCAACCGGTGCTGACGAGTCAGGAAATGATGACAGCGGTATGCCTCCAATGCCTGGTATGGGCGGAATGGGCGGTATGCCTCCAATGATGTAAACTCAATCTACATCATTTATTTTTTTATTTTTTAAGTTAACGTTATTAATTTTTATCAAATATTCATCTAAAATTTTTATTTTTGATTTTACTTGATGTTTATCCATCAAATCGCATTTAATAGCTATTATACTCATTTTTTAACATTTCATAAAGTGCCTTATCCTTGATTATAAAATCGATTGTTTTTAGCTTTTTAAGTTAATATTAACATATATTTTTGCTTTATTCATTATTTTCACTTATTTTAAGTATTAATTTTAATGATTCCTCTTGTTTTAGAGGTTTAATTAAATAAATAACTTTATATAAGATATTCTTAATATAGTATAAACATAATGGAAATTTTAATTTCCCTTTGTTGTAAAATACGTTATAAGGAGGTAAAGTATTTTGAAAAAACGAATATTTTTAGCATTGTTATTGCTAATCGCTGTTCTATCGATTGGTTTTGTCAGTGCAGGTGAAATAGATGTTAATGATACCTACGCAGTACAGGATTCAAATACTGATTTCTTGGCTGTTGACCAAGGGGGTGTAGGATCAGATAATTCAAATAATTTATCAATTAACAACGTTGATACAATCTTAGATGAAAGTATTATTGGTGCAAGTGAAGATTCAGCAAAGAAAGCTGTCACGATTGATGCACCTGATGTTAATTTATATTACAGGAATGGAACAAGATTTATAGCTACTTTAAGTGATGTTGATGGAAACAAGTTAGCTAATCAGACTTTATTATTTACAATTTCTGGAGTTGATTATGCGAGAACCACTGACGTGAACGGTTCTGCTTCAATTGCGATTAACTTAATTCCAGGAACTTATGATTTTATTACATATTATAATGGTAGCGACGCTTACTCAAGCAATAAGGTAACTTCAAAAGTTACTGTTTATCCTACCGTTTCCGGTAATGACATAGTTAAATATTATAAGAACGCTACACAATATTATGCAACGTTTTTAAATGCTTCCGGCTCTCCATTGGCCAATGCAAACGTTACTTTTAATATTAATGGTGTTTTCTATACTCGCGTTACAAATGCAAGTGGTGTTGCAAGACTGAATATTAACTTGCCGCCTAATGATTATGTATTGACTGCAATTCACCCGGATACCGGGTACATGTACTCAAATAATGTTACTGTATTATACACCATATATGCCGATAATTTAACTAAGGTATATAGGGATTCAAACCAGTATTATGCAGAGTTTGTGGATGGTACAGGTTCTCCTTTAGCCAATACCAATGTTACATATAACATTAATGGAGTATTTTATAGCCGTATGACTAATGCAAGTGGTGTTGCAAGACTTAATATAAACCTGCTTGAAGGTACTTATGTATTGACTGCATACCATCCTGGTGATGAATCAAGATTATCCAATACTATTAAAGTATTAGGTACATCAGAGACCAGTATTACTACTAGTGACTATAGCTATATGATAGGTGATACTCAGTATATTGAGGCTACATTGTATAATGAACTTGGTTATACTGTTGCTAATCAGACTATTGTGATTAATATTGGCAGTACTTCTAATACTGCTGTTACTGATGCAAATGGTAAGGCTACTATAAAAGCCAATATGCCTGTCGGTGTTTATAATGTAACTTATACTTATAATGGTATTGCTCCATATAAATCATCAAGTGCAACGGGTACCCTTAAGATTAGGGATAAGTATGATACAACATTTGTTGTCAACAATACTGTTATATATTATAACAAGAAGGAAACATTTGACGTTACCGTATTGACTGACAATAATGTTCCTGTTGTCAATCAGCCTGTGTACCTTTCAATCAATGGTGCTTCATATACAAGGATCACTGATGAAACGGGCACTGCAAGGTTGACTATCAACTTATATCCTGGAGTCTATGACATTTCATATAAATTTAATAGCACGAAATTTAAAGAATTAACAGAGTCTTCACTACTTATGGTAATCGACACCAATACATCTATACTAAGTGCTCAAGATACGACAGTTGGTGAAGGTGCAGGTGAAAAATTCCCAATTCTTTTGACAGTCGATGACTTTGGAATGCCGTACAGGGATGTTATAATAAACATCAATGGCGTAAACTATACCCGTACAACAAATGATTTCGGTGTGGCTGAAATCACTATCAACCTTGCAGCAGGAAAGTATCCTGTTAAGTATTATTATCTTGGTGAATCAAGGGTAGAGCCTTCAAGCGGACAGGCTTACATTACCGTAAAGCCAAGAACCGCAACTTCAATGAAATGGCTGTCTTCCACCACATTCATATCAGGCATTACTGCCGATTTGAAAGTCTCTCTGGTTGATTCATCAAATAAGCCGCTTGCATCCAAGGATGTTGTATTTACAATATCTTCAAAAGAATATCCTGTTAAAACTGATTCCTCAGGTATAGCTACCTTATCCAGAAGCCTCTTTTCAGGAACGTATGTGGTTACGGCTTCCTTTGCTGGAGATGGAGATTATATTCAATCTGAAGTATCAACAGTAATTACTGTAGCTTCCGCACATGATTCAAGCGGATACGGCTATTGGGTTTTCGGAAGGGATATGGAAAACGTTAACCTCTCTCAGTTAGCTTCACTTGGAACAACAGACATATTCCTGAACTTCTACTCATTATCCTTACATGGCCAATCTAAAGTCACTTCATGGATTCAGTCTGCTAAATCATACGGCATTAACGTCCATATCTGGATGCAATGTTTCTATGATGGAGAATGGCTTAATCCTGTATCTGGAAGATCCATAAATCAGGCATTATTCAATGAGTTAATCGATGAGGCTAAATCTTATGCTACTATACCTGGCGTTGCAGGTGTTCATCTTGATTACCTGAGATATCCTGGAAATGCATATAAAACCACAGGCGGAACTGAAGCCATTACGGAATTTGTAAAACAGGTTACTGCTGCTTGCCGTGCCGTAAATCCTAGCATTATAATGTCTGCTTCAATCATGCCTGAAACTACCAATGACATTTATTATTACGGTCAGGACATTTCTGCCATCAGCCAGTATCTGGACGTAATCGTTCTGATGCAGTATAAAGGAAATTATAATGCCGGAACAGACTGGCTTGCTTCAACAACCAGATGGTATGTACAGAACTCACAGGGCGCTGAGGTCTGGTCAGGACTGCAGGCATATCTGTCTGATGACAATCCGACCAAATTAACATACACGGAACTTTTCGGTGATGCACAGACTGTTGTTGACAATGGTGCTGATGGAGTAATGTTATTCAGATTCGGCATATCCAACTTCCTGAACTTCAAAGACTTGGAGGATCCATCATATGATGATGTGGTTTCCCTTTCAGATGTCCTGGATGCAGCTTCTGACTTGAAATTGTATATTGAGAAGAATTGGACATTGCCTTCGAAAGTCTATGTCGGCGATGGCGCATACACAGTTCCTCAATTCCTGGCATTAATGAATCAGGCCTTATTGATGATTGAAGGCGTTTATACTGGCGATATCGTTTCATTCCTTGTGGCCGAACCGGAAAAGAATCGCGGTGATGTCATTTATGACGTGCTGTTTGATGAGGAATATCTGGAGATTAACCATGTGGTTTACGCATATTGCGTTTCAAACAATCAGGCTCCGGACAATGCCACATCTTCAGTTGGAGACATCAAGTATGAAACCTTGGTTTACATGTATTCAAGGATTTTAGACTTTTATGCAACAGAATCAGTATTGCCTGCATTCGTACTGGTCAACAATTTCCTTGATAACCCAACATTAACGGTTAACATGCTTCCGAGCTATTCAACTACCGATTATCAGTATGTAAACTACACTACAACCTGGCTCAACTACTGTCCGATTTGTGAACATTACGGTACATTGCTTATTAATCCTAAAGGCACTGTTGAAGGCGAACTGACCTGTTATTATTGTGATGCTGATTTCTGCGGCGTTACAGGTCATGATAAAATTTTAAATTCAACTTATGAATTGGTAAGACTGTCCGAATCCGTTCCTGTAGCTGAAGGAAAAGTCGGCGATAAGATTGCATTGTCAAGCATCATTGCCGGTGCCAGCTATTTGGCAGCATATTTCAAGGAAAATGAGGATTTCCCAGATTATATTGTACTTAAAGAAGGTAAATATTCCTTGCAGGACTTCCTATACATGATGAGCAGAGCTATCGTTCAGATTGATGCGTCAAATACCAATCCGGTAACCCTTATTGAAATCGGCGGTCCTTCCACTCCGTCCGGTGACGTTATTGACGGAACCTTATCAAAAACGGATTATATGGATGTTGTGAATAGGGTTGCAAACTTCATTTCATCAAACAACTGGATTCCGAATTACGCTTCATCAACCTTGGGTAAGATTGCATACTCAGAATTGCTGGATTCATTCTCACGCATTCTGGATTATTATTCCAATCATGGAGCGCTGCCTACTTCAGTCCATATTATCTACAAGAGCGGATCTTCAAAATCAATATCCGAGCTTGCCCAGTCACTTATCAAGGGATTGACTTCCGATAGGGACAAGGCAGTCGCATTGTATAACTATGTGAGAGATTCCATCTCTTATTCATTCTATTACAATACCCAAAAAGGTGCTGAAGGTACCCTGGCTGCCGGAACAGGTAACTGCTGTGACCAGGCACAACTCTTAGTTGCAATGGCAAGGGCGGTCGGATTGACGGCGAGATTTGCAACCGGATACTGTACGTTCTCAAGCGGTTCCACATATGGACACGTATGGGCTCAATTCAATATCGGCGGAAGCTGGATTAATGCAGACCCTACAAGTACAAGAAACTCCTTCGGTGTAATCAACAACTGGAATACAGCGTCATATACTAACAGGGGAACTTTCGACGTCTTGCCTTATTAGGTTCAAAAACGAATTAAACTGGTTAATAATTAATTTTATTAACTATTTTTCTATTTTTTTTAAAAAACCCGCCAAATATTTAGGTTAACCAAAACTTTTTTATACTCTTAAAATAAATATATTATTATTTGTATGTAAAAGGTGGATTTTTCATGGCTGATGATAAAATTAGTGAAAATATTGAAGAATACTTGGAAGTTCTTTATAGAAACGGAAGCAATAAAGAACAGGTATCAACTACTACTCTTTCCAATGAGTTGGGCATTGCGCCTGGAAGCGTTACCCAAATGCTTAAAAAATTGGAAGCTTTAGGTTATATTAATTACACTCCTTACAGAGGTGCTTCTTTAACCGACGAAGGAATGAAAATAGCTCAAAAAATCACAAGAAAGCACAGAATTCTGGAGAAATTCCTCCTGGAGGTCTTGAAGGTAAAGCATGAAAACGTGCATGAACAGGCCTGCGAAATGGAACATACTCTGTCCGATGAAGCGGAAAGGGCACTGTGCAACATGCTCCAGCATCCTGATTTATGTCCCGACGACAACGTCATTCCTGCATGCGATTTGGATTTCGGAAGCTGTCAGGAATGTTTCTCAGTAAAGGATTTTGATGACGTAATCAACAGGCAATTCAATCTGCTTTCAATTTCCGAATTGAATCCCGAATCCGAAGGTATCATTTCATTCATCCGTGGAAATGATGATTTGCTGGACGATATAGCCAATTTGGGAATAGCAGTCGGCGATAAGCTCCATTATTATAATAATGACGGCAATGAATTTTCCCTCAACATTGAAGATGAGGATTTCATCATTTCAAGGGAAATGGCCAACAACATTTTCATTAGGGTCTAAACCCCTAAATCTCTCTTTTTTTAATATAAAACAAATGTTTTATATAACATCAATATCATAATTAATTATAACTCTTTTCTTTTTAGGTGTTTTAATGCGTGGAAATTTATCTAATGAAATAGTATCAGTTAAAATAGAAGAAGGCAGCAAAAGGCCTATAGCCTTGCATGAAAAAAGCTTTTTCGGTAAAATCGAAGAGGACACGTTAAACCTCTCATTAATTGAGGCATGTTATCTTCTGGAAAAGGACCGTTTGGACATTTATGAAGACGATGTTAAATGCAGCCTGTCCTATTTCATTGATTTATTGAAGGAAAGGGAATTATATGGAAAATATGTCGTTTATCGTGATTTAAAAGATAGGGGATATGTCATTAAAACCGGTTTTAAATACGGCTCCGATTTCAGATTATATGATCGTGGAAGGTCTCCGGGAAAAGGCCATTCAGACTTTTTGGTTAAAATCGTTTATGAGAATTTCGACATCAACGTTTTGGATTTTGCAAGCTATGTCCGGGTTTCCCACGGAGTCAACAAGAAGCTTCTTTTGGCGATTGTCGACGATGACTTTGACATAACATACTATAATGTGGAATGGACAAGGCCATAATTTAATCAAAGAAAGCTATTATATTTTGATAAGTTAATGTTATTACTATTATGATTATCAATAGGTTATTTAATTTAATGTAGTTATATGGGATAAGGTGAAGAATATGATTGATCCATGGACATCAACAAGCGTAGATTATGACAAGTTAATCAATGAATTTGGAATAAAGAAAATTTCAGACATTTTGGATGACATTAAGGAACCTCAAAGGCTGATGAAAAGGGGTGTGGTCTTTGGACACAGGGAATTTAATGAAATCAATGATTTAATCAATAAAAAGGAAGACTTTGCAGTCGTCACTGGCATGATGCCGAGCGGCCAGATGCACATAGGCCACAAGATGGTGGTTGACCAATTGATTTGGTATCAGCAGAAGGGAGCCATGTTATCTTTGCCGATAGCAGATCTGGAGTCCTATGCAGCAAGGGACATGAGCTTTGAGAAAGGAAGAAAGATAGCTATTGAAGAATATCTCACAAACTGGATAGCATTAGGGCTTGACCTGGAAAGGGATAATGTCAACGTTTATCTTCAGTCCCAGAACAAGTCACTCTTTGATTTGGAATTCAAGGCTTCCCGTAAAACCAACTTTTCCCAATTGAACGCAATCTACGGATTTGACAAGTCAACCAATATCGCTCACGTTCAGGCGCCATTAATGCAGGTGGCCGATATATTGCTTCCGCAAATCGAGGAATTCGGAGGCCCGAAAAAGGTTGTAGTTCCCGTTGGAGTCGACCAGGATCCTCATATCAGACTTACAAGAGATATTGCCCACAGGTTAAACGAGGAATTGGGCTTTATTCCTCCGGCATCCACCTATCACAGGTTTTTAACCGGCTTGACAGGGGATAAGATGAGCAGTTCAAAGCCGAACACTGCAATCTATTTGAATGAAGCTCCTGAAGTTGCAGCCAAAAAGGTAAAGACCGCCAAAACAGGTGGAAGGGAAACCCTCAAGGAACAGGAGGAACTTGGCGGAGAAGTGGACAAATGCGTAATTTATGAAATGCTTCTCTATCATTTAATTGATGATGACAGCGAACTTGAAAAGATTCGTGAAGAATGCTTAAGCGGTACTTTGCGCTGCGGAGACTGTAAGGCAAAAACTGCAGAGTTGATGCAGGAATACTTTGATGATTTAAAGGATAAACAGGTTGAGGCAGCAGAAATTGCTCAAACAATTCTATAGGGAAGTTAAATTTGCTTTTTTGGAAAACAAATTAGCTATTTATCTTTCTTTAATTATTCTTATTTTATCTTTAATTTCAGGATACATTTTCGAATCTTATTTTTCTAGCTATCTGCAGCCTGCCGTTGACGATTTGACACAAAAGGTCGAAACGGGAGTGGTGCAGCTTACTTTTAAGGATATTTTTCTCAATAACATTGCCATAATTTTCCAGATGTTTATTTATGGGATATTATTTTGCTTATCTGTCTTTCTTCTGGCATATAACGGATTTTTCGTAGGATATTATGTAGCCATTCAGGATGATTTCTTCAGGGTGGTATTAATGCTTCTTCCCCACGGGATATTTGAACTCACGTCATGTTTTCTGGCATGTTCATCAGGTCTGGTTTTATTTAATTTCCTTTTCAACTTCTTTAAAAGCTATCTGATAGTGGATTTGTCATTAACTGATTCATTTCATGATAATTCCATTAAATTAAAGCAGGCAGTTTTGATATTTTTCATTTCCGTAATCCTCATGATAATTGCAGGTTTTGTTGAAGTGTATCTGACTGTTCCCATAGCCCGTTTTGTTTTAGGGTTTTTTTCATAAATAATGAAATAAGATACCAATAATGATAAAAAGGAAATCCAGTCCAAATAACGCTAATGCGCTTTTAAAGTATTTATTTCCTGATTTAACGTATAAATAATAGGTTATGGTGGAAAATATTATTAAAAGAGGAATTGTTATGAAAATTGAAATATATCTTTTTAAGATGAAAATGGCTATTGGCGTAATGAGAATTACTATTTCCTTTGCATTCATTTCAATTCTCCCTTATTTTCACTCGATGAATCCCATCACTTTTACGAAGGGCACCGTAGTGAATTGACTAAGCAATATGAAAAACACGATTAGTGCAATGGCTAGATATAATGCCTCGCCCTTTTTTGTCCTGTTTTCAAAGGGTATGATTTTGTTAAACTTGTCAGGAAATACTATCCAGATAAAACAAAAGGTTGTTGACAATATTAAAGCAATAGTATTTATTTGGGATGTTTCGAAAAATCCCTGTATATAACCCAAATAACAGCAGATGGCGAGCACAGGAAAATAATAATTAGGCTCATAGCCAGCATCAAAGACTATTTCCCCGTTTTCTTCCAGACTGCTGTCATTAAATGTTTTAAATCTAAGGCCAATTGCTAAAAATGGTAATGCAAAGATAATTGCGATTAAAATTGATTTTACAGTATTAATTTCAGCACACAGGCATATTAGAAGTACGGATAAGGATGTTGTTGAATATCCAAGAAAAGTAAACGCTCCAATTTGTCTGGAGTATCCCCTTAAATTATTGAAGTTATAAAGGCCGTATTTTTCGTCAAGTTCATCACTGTAATACTCCACCAGATATATTCCTCCAAATGCAAACAGAAGCAGGAAGAAGAATAAAAATCCAAATAGCGTAAAGCTTGACATGACTATTGCAAGTATCAGCAATATTCCAAATATCTTTATGAACCGCTTTTTCACGGTTTCTTTGTCTTGAAAGTACTTTCCGTCAATATCTAAATCAAATAAACCAAAGATTTTCATTATTTAATCTCCTAAGGTATAGGGACTCCAGTAAAAATGGAAATTATGTTTTTTTTTTGTATTTAATTTTATTTAAATTTTTAATTTAAATTTACATTTGAAATCATACTTTTTTTTATTTATTTATCTAAACTAATAAATTAAACAATTAAAAATTCATTGATTTCTAGCATGTAAGTGTTGGTGATATTATGGATTTCCATTTTGAAGTTAAAGATAAGAGATTAAGATATATGCTTGAAAAAAGGCTAAAGAAAATCATATAACTGTTGATCAGCAAATTTGGGCTTACATTAATCGTGGATTAATGGGTGATGGCTGGAATGAGGATGTTTTCAAGAAATTACATTCCGAAAAATTCTTAAATGATGTTAGTGAAGCATTAGGCTTTGATTAACATTATTTTTTTTACTTTTTTAGCAATTAAATCTAAAATACTAGTAATTTAAAATTTTTAAAAATAAATCTACATTTCTTTTTGTTTTAGGATAATTTTTTATATCATTTAATTTAAATTTATTAATATAGAATTTTAATTTATTTTAGTGATATTTATGATACGTTGTGTTTCATGTGGAGCAGAATATGACGACGACGAAGTAATCTACACCTGTGAGAAATGCGGTAGCGTTCTTGAGCTCGTCTGTGATATTGATGTTTCCAAAGATATATTTGATGGCAGAAGAGATAATTTGTGGAAATTTAAGGAATGCATTCCGGTAGACGATTCAAAAATCGTTTCTCTTGATGAAGGAGGAACTCCATTCTGCAAATGTGACAAGTTAGGCGATGAACTGGGCGTTAACCTATACGTTAAGGTTGAAGGATCAAACCCTACCGGAAGCTTTAAGGACCGTGGAATGACTGTAGGTATGACAAAGGCAATGGAACTGGGCGTCAGTACCGTAGGATGCGCATCAACAGGTAACACCTCAGCATCACTTGCGGCTTATGCTGCCCGTGCCGGACTGCGCTGTATCGTGTTTTTACCTTCAGGAAAGGTTGCACTGGGAAAACTGGCTCAGGCAATGTTTCACGGCGCTGAAGTAATGTCCATTAACGGTAACTTTGATGAAGCACTCGAAGCGATGACTGCCCTTGCTTTGGAAAAGCATCTTTACCTATTGAATTCAATCAACCCTTACAGGCTTGAAGGCCAAAAGACAATCGGTTATGAAATTTTAAGGGACCTTGGCTGGGAGTCTCCGGACAGGATCATCTTGCCTGTCGGCAATGCCGGTAACATCTCAGCAATCTGGAAAGGAATATCTGAGTTTTACAATGCAGGATTTGTTAAGGATGTGCCTATGATGACTGGTATTCAGGCAGAAGGCGCATGTCCTGTTACAAATGCGTTTAAAAAGGGCGAAAGAAGAGTGGTGCCTGTTGAAAACCCTGAAACGATTGCAACAGCTATCCGTATAGGCGCACCTGTAAGTGACATCAAGGCCTTGAATGCAATTTACGATTCAAACGGATACTCTGAAACGGTTACAGACGAAGAGATCCTCGATGCTCAAAAACTTCTTGCAAGAACCGAAGGTATCGGTGTCGAGCCGGCCTCAGCAGCTTCAATTGCCGGTCTTAAGAAACTGGTCGATCAGGGCGTAATCGACAAAGGAGAAACCATTACCTGTGTCGTAACCGGACACTTGCTTAAAGATCCAAATACTGCAATTGATGCATGTACTCAGCCAACGCAGGTCGATGCAGACATTGACACTTTAAGGAAAATATTAATGGGAGAATAATTTTTCATCTCTCATATTTAATCTTTATTCTTTAGTTTTTTGAAATTTTTTTTCTAGTTTTTAGTATAACTTACTTATTGAATAATATATTATGTTTCAATTATTGACTTATGAATGTTTGAAAAGTTTAGTATAGTGGAGTGAATTTATCAAAATTTAGCCATTTTTTACCAATAGATTTATATATGGGAAAGTTTAAAGTATTAGTATAAAAAAATGAGGTGAAAATATGGAATTACCAATTGCTCCTGTCGGAAGAATCTTAAAAAACGCTGGTGCAGCTAGAGTAAGCGACGACGCTAAAGAAGCATTAGCAGAAGCAATCGAAGATTACGGTAACGAAATCGCAGCAAAAGCTGTCGGATTCGCACGCCACGCTGGCAGAAAAACTGTAAAAGCAGAAGATATCAAATTAGCAATTAAATAGATATATTCTGTATTTAAGAGTGGATAGTAATTTTATAATTACTATCTTTTTTCTTAAAATCTTTTTTTTTAAAAACTTTTTTTTAACCATTTTTGACGCTTTTTTTAATAACATTTATATGTAATGAAAACATAAAATAATAAATGTCTAGTTCTCTAGAATATATTTCATTAATTACTAAATTTTTATTTTTAGTTTTGCTAAAAATTATATAAAAATTCAGAAGTATTTGTATTGAAAGTTTAACTCCTCTTGTTTTTTCTAATGGAGTTATATTTAGTGATATATGAATTATTCAAGAATTAGTATTATTAAAACTATTAGATTATTCGTTATTTGAATAATTTGAGTAATTTTATAGTTAAAAAAAAATAATATGACTATATAATTACAATTATTATAATTCAATGAATTATAGTAAGCCGATGGATGGGCTTAATGCCCGATGAAAAAGGAGGTTTATTTATGGCAAAAGCAATTTATGTAAAATTTGATACACCTGAAGAATTAGCTAACCAAGCTGAAGAAGCATTACAAATCGCACAAGAAAGCGGTAAAGTAGCAAAAGGAACTAACGAAGTAACTAAATTTATCGAAAGAGGAGACGCAGCTCTCGTTGTTATCGCAGAAGATGTTGATCCTGCTGAAATCGTTGCTCACATTCCTGTTCTCGCTGAAGAAAAAGAAATTCCATACGTCTACTTACCTACCAAAGAACAAGTCGGTGGAGCTGCAGGTTTAACTGTTGGTACCGCATCCGCTTGTATTGTAGACGCTGGTGATGCTGAAGCTGCTGTTAACGAAATTGTTGAAAAAGTTGCTGAATTAAAAGAATAGATAAATTCTTTTAATCGATCATACGGTGATTTACATGGAAGAAGGAACTCCTGCTGAAGTCATTCAGGTCTTAAAAAGAACCGGTATGACTGGTGAGGTTATGCAAATCAAATGCAGAATCCTCGATGGTAGAGATAAAGGAAGAATTTTAACAAGAAACATTATGGGTCCTGTAAGAGAAGGCGACATTTTAATGTTACTTGATACAATCAGAGAAGCTAAGGAAATTAGAACTCCTTAAGAAGGTGTAAGAACATGAGAACTTGTTCATTCTGTCATAAAGAAATAGAAGAAGGTACTGGAAAGATGTACGTCAAAAGAGACGGTTCAATTTATTTCTTTTGTAGCAGCAAATGTGAAAAGAATATGATTAAACTCGGAAGAGTTCCAAGAAAAGTTAAATGGGTTAAAGAATGATTCAAAAAAGTTTTGTAATGATGAAACCAGACGCTGTCCAAAGACGTCTTATGGGTAAGATAATGTCCCGTTTTGAAGAAAAAGGTCTTCAAATTGTAGCTGTTAAATTAATGCAAATTGATGAAGAATTAGCAAAAACTCATTATGGAGAACATGCTGATAAACCATTTTTCCCAAGTTTAGTGGAATATATCACTTCTTCACCAGCTCTTGCAATGGTAATTGAAGGGGAAGAAGCTATTACTACTATCAGGAAATTAGTTGGCGCAACTAATCCTTTAGAAGCAGATCTTGGAACAATCAGAGGAGATTACGGTATGAATACTGGAAGAAACATTATTCACGCTTCAGACTCTCCGGCTTCTGCAGAAAGAGAAATTGGTCTTTTCTTTAATGAAGATGAAATTTGCGATTATCAGATTGTTGATAACGATTTAATTTACGAATAAATTTAAAATTTTATTGTTTAGAAAGATATTATGAAAATCAGATCCCCTATTGTATCCGTTTTAGGACATGTAGACCATGGAAAAACTACATTGTTAGATTATATCAGAGGCAGTACTATCGCCGATAAGGAAGCGGGCGGTATCACTCAGCATATCGGGGCTACTGAAATTCCGAACGATACAATAGATGAAATTTGTGGAAGCTTCATTTCTGCATTGACAATTAAGGACCTTATTCCAGGTTTGTTTTTCATTGACACTCCAGGACACGCCGCTTTCACCAGCCTGAGAAAACGTGGTGGAGCGCTGGCTGACTTGGCCGTTTTAATTGTCGACATTAATGATGGATTTAAACCACAAACTTATGAGGCTTTAAACATTCTTAAGATGTATAGGACTCCATTCATTGTCGTAGCCAACAAAATCGATATGATTTTTGGATGGGAAACCCATGAAGGCGCTTCATTTAAGGAATCCTTTAATCAGCAGGCGCAAAGCGTCAAGCAGGCTCTGGACACCAAGGTCTATGAGATTGTAGGCACGCTTCACAAGGAAGGTTTCCAGTCCGAAAGGTTTGATAGGATCAGCGATTTCGCTTCACAGATTACGATAATTCCAATCAGTGCGAAATCAGGCGAAGGAATCATTGAGGTTCTGGCCATGCTCTTGGGTCTTGCTCAGGAATACCTGACCGAACAGCTCGAAATAAATGAGGACGCTCCGGCAAAAGGTACCGTTTTAGAGATTAAGGAAGAAACGGGACTAGGATTAACTGTCGACAGCATCATTTATGACGGCGTTTTAAGAACCAATGATGAAATAGCTTTGATGACTTCTTCAAACGAAGTTTTGACTACCAAAATCAGGTCCATTTTAAGACCTCTTCCTTTAGAGGAAATGAGAGACTCCAAAAAGAAATTCCAAAAGTTCGATGAGGTTGTTGCGGCTGCAGGTATCAAGATAGCTGCCCCTAATCTGGACGATGTTGTTTCCGGTTCTCCTTTAAGGGTTTTAAACGATAAGGAAAACGTGGAAGAGGAAATCTTAAAGGAAATTGAGGACATTACAATAAGCACTGATGATGAAGGAATTCTTGTCAAGGCCGATACTCTCGGTTCACTTGAAGCTATCGTCAAACTGCTGAAAGAGTTGGACATTCCTATCAGGGAAGCGGACATCGGTGATGTAAACCGCAGGGATATCATCAATTCTTCAATCGCTTTAAAGGAAGACGACGCACACGGCGCAATCATAGCATTTAATGTGGGCGTTCATCCGAATTCGCTTGAGGATTTGAACAATTCCGAAGTTGAACTCTTTGAAGGTGACGTCATTTATCAAATCATAGAGGATTACGAAGAATGGATCAAAGAGAAAGAGGAAGCCCGTAAGAAAGCGTTTTACGATGCGATTATCAAGCCGGCTAAATTCATGTCCCTTCCTAAGCTTGTTTTCCGTCAAAGCAAACCGGCAATTATCGGTGTTGAAGCTTTAAGCGGAACGGTCAAGCAGGGAAGAAATGTTATCAATAAGAACGGGGATTTCGTTGGCGTTATTGCAAGTATGGAAGACAAGGGCGAAACATTACCTGATATTTCAAGGGGTCAAAGGGTTGCTATGGCAATCGACAATGCCGTAGTCGGAAAGGATTTCGATGAAGGTGACGAACTGTTCATTGACATTCCGGAAAAGCATTACAAGTTCATTGAAAGGGAGTTTAAGGATAAGCTGACCGAAGATGAATTTGAAACCTTATACGAATTTGTGGAAATCAAACGTAAAAAGGACCCTGATTGGGGACGTTTTGGTCTTTTTGAATAATAATTAGGATTATGGAATATATAAAAAATAAGGAGGAATACCATGGCATTCAAAGTAGTTGTTTCTAATAAAGCAGAAACTTATCAAATGGAAGTCGACGACACTAAAGCTTTAAACGGTTTAGTTATCGGTGACGAATTTGATGGTGGACTTGTTGGTTTAGATGGTTATACTTTAAAAATCACTGGCGGCAGTGATAAGAATGGTTTTACCATGAAAAAAGATGTTCCTGGTACTAGAAGAATCAAAAGTTTATTGACCGGTGGTATCGGATATCACCCTAAAGCTGATGGTGTAAAAAGAAGAAAAACCGTAAGGGGTAACACCATTGCTGATGATATAGTACAGATTAACAGCGTTGTTGTTAATGAAGGAGCAAAACCAATAGCTGAAATTCTTGGTGCTGGTGAAGAAGAGGAAGAATAGTTCTACTATTTTTCTAACTTTTACTTTTATGTTGAATTAAATTTATTAAAAAAAGGTGGTTATCTGTGAAAGTACAATCAGAGGTTAACATAGGTTTGGTCGGTCACGTAGACCACGGTAAGACTACTCTTACCAAGGCATTGTCCGGAGTATGGACAGATACTCACAGTGAGGAAACCAAAAGGGGTATTTCAATCCGTTTGGGTTATGCGGACATCGAATTCAAGAAATGTCCAAAATGCGATGAGCCTGAATGCTTTACCACTTCAGACGTTTGTGAAATCTGTGGTAGCGAAACTGAATTAATTAGAAAGGTCTCTTTCGTTGATGCTCCAGGTCACGAGACTTTAATGGCTACTATGTTATCTGGTGCTGCTATAATGGATGGAGCAGTCTTGGTTATTGCTGCAAACGAACATTGTCCACAACCACAAACAAAAGAACATTTAATGGCACTTGATGTTATTGGTGTTAAAGACGTTATCGTAGTTCAAAATAAAATCGATATCGTTTCAAAAGAAAGAGCTATTGAAAGCTATAATGAAATTAAGGAGTTTGTTAAAGGTACTTGTGCCGAAGACGCTTTAATAATACCTGTATCTGCTCAGCAAGGAGCTAACATGGATATATTAATTGAAGCTATGTATGAGAATATCGAACCTCCTGAAAGAAAGCTTGACGGCAGCGCTTTAATGCACGTTGCAAGATCCTTTGATATCAACAAGCCGGGTTCCGGCGCTGATAAAATCAAGGGAGGAGTTATCGGCGGAACCGTTGTTCAGGGTAAGTTGAAGCTTGGCGACACCATTGAAATCAGGCCGGGAATCAACAACAATAATCAGAGAATCTATCTGACCTCAGAGATTATTGGTCTTGAAGCAAACGGCAAGCAGGTTGAAGAGATTGGTCCGGGCGGACTTGTCGGTATCGCAACCAAATTGGATCCGTCTTTAACCAAGTCAGATTCACTTTCAGGTTCAGTTGCCGGTGAGGAAGGTACTTTGCCGGACGTTCTGGATAGCTTTACCATGGAATCCCATTTGCTTGACAGGGTAGTAGGTACCAAAGAGGAACGTGAAGTTGCTCCGATTAAAATCAAAGAGCCTTTAATGATTAATTGTGGTACCACAACAACAATAGGCGTTGTGACTGCAGCTAAAAAAGGCGATGTCGAAGTTGACCTCAAATTGCCTGTATGCGCTAGTCCGGGCGATAGGGTTGCATTGTCCCGTCGTGTAGGTGCACGTTGGAGATTAATCGGTTACGGTATTATTAAATAATGTTTGAGGGCAATAATGAGCATAAAAGAAGTTGTAATTGATACCAATTTTTTTATGGTTCCTTTTCAGTTCAATGTCGATATAATCGATGAACTGGAAAAAGTATTACCTTCTTACAAATTAACTACTCCAAGCTTTGTTATCAATGAATTGAAGGGTTTGAAAAGAAATAACAAAGGTAAAATACGTTTAAATGCTAATTTGGCCTTAAAGTTAGCTAATTCTTCAAAAGTTGAAATAAAGGATATTTCATTGCTTGAAAACGAAACTGTGGATGATGCGTTACTGAGAGTTTCAGAAGTTTTAGCTACAAATGATATAGAATTGAAAAAACGTGCAAAGGCCAAGGGAATTACAGTTGTTTATTTAAGGCAAAAAAATTATATAACTGTTGACGGCAAGATATAAGATTATATTAAACTTATTAAATTAATGAAAATTCATAAAGAATATATAAGAAAATGAGGGATTGTTTTGTACTACAAGATCAAAATTGAAGACACGGTAAGAATACCTCCTCGCAGATTCGATGAAGATCGCATTAAAGTTGCTATAGAAACTTTAAATGAGACCTACAACGGTCGTCTTGACAAGAATCTGGGTTTATTCATCTGTGTCAATGAAATTGAAGAACTTGGTGAAGGTAAGCTCATTATGGGTGACGGTGCTTCATACCATAATGTAGTTTTTAATTCAATATTCTTCAAGCCTGAACAGCAGGAGATTATTGACGGTGAAGTTATTGAAATAGCTGAGTTCGGCGCTTTTGTTAGGATTGGTCCTATGGACGGTTTAGTCCACGTGTCACAAGTAACCGATGACTACATTACTTATGACGCGAAAAGGGGAGCTCTTCTCGCAAAGGAATCTAATAAAAGTTTAGATGAAGGAGACTTGGTTAGAACAAGAACTGTAGCTATCAGTCTTAAGGACAATTCTGTTAAAGATACTAAAATTGGTCTTACCATGAGACAAAATAATTTAGGTAAATTTGAATGGATTGAAGATGCTAAACGAAAAAGTAAGAAGGCTTAAAAATGAAAGCGTGTACTGTTTGTAAAATGTTATCAAGTAAAGATCGTTGTCCGTCATGTGGTAATCCGACTTCAGACAACTGGAGCGGCCTTTTGATTATCACTGATCCTGAAGAATCCGAATTGGCTCGTGAATTGAATATCCAAATTCCTGGAGAATACTGTTTAAGAGTTAGGTAGTGGTTAAGTGTTACGTTTAGATGCAGAATTAAACAAAGATATAATTGCGGAACTTAAAAAACCTTTAGGTCAGTTATATCCGGATTTTGAAGATGCTATTGAAAGAATAAAATCTTCCGAATTTTTAATTTCTGTAGGTGATGCGACTTTTACCAATCTCATCAATCATGATATTTATCCTAATTTGGGAATTATAGATAACTTGGTTCAGAGAAAAAATTATGATCATGATGTTATACATACGGAAAACATTTTAAAAGCCAATAATCCTGCCGGAACCATTACGGAGGATCTATGGGAAACCATAGGCAAGGCTCTTCGATTGTGTGACAGTGGCGAATGTTACGTGATTGATGTAGCGGGGGAAGAAGATCTTGCAGTTCTTCCTTGTATCCTGATGGCCAGAGAGGATGCGACCATCTTGTATGGTCAGCCTAACGAGGGCCTGGTTGTTTTAAATGTTTCCGATAATATTATAAAAGCTCAAAAGATTATTGATGCATTTATTGAAGAATAAAAATTAAGTGAGGCTTAATTATGGAAATTGACATTTTTGAAGAAAAAGAAAACAAATTGTTTAATAGAAAGGAAATCAAATTCTATGTTGATTATGATGGAGAAGCTACTCCTAAAGTCTTAGACGTTAAATCCAAATTAGTAGCTTTATTAAACACTAAAAAAGATTTAATCGTTGTAGACAATGTACAACCACACTACGGTGAACCTAAAGCATTAGGATACGCCAAGGTTTACGATACCGTAGAAGATTTGGAATACATTGAAACCAAACATGTGATTGCTAAGAATACTGAAGTTGTTGAAGAAACTGAAGATGAAGAAGAATAGGTGATTTTATGGTAAGAAAATCTGATCTTTACAAAGTGGATGGAGACAAAATTGAAAGGAAAAACCAAATTTGTCCTCGTTGCGGTGAAGGTGTATTCATGGCAGACCATGGTGACAGGGTAGCTTGTGGTAAATGCGGATACACTGAAATGAAAAAATAAGATTTTTAACTAAATCTTTTTTCTTTTTTTTAATTTTTTTTAAGTTGTGATTCTTGTGGATAATATAAGAAACGGCAGATTTAAAACAGGAATGACTGATGAGGCTGCTGAGTATACCTCTTCTCTGGAAGCTGACAAGGAGATTTTTGAAGCTGACATTAAAACTAATTTTGCGCACACTTCAATGCTCAAGCATACGGGAATAATCGATGCGGACATTGCAGACAATATCTTAAGCGCCCTTGATGAACTTAAGGATGAAGGATACGGTGCTTTAGTATTTGATCCGTCAGTTGAAGACGTTCACATGGCAATCGAAAACTATGTGACCTCCAAAATCGGACCTCAGGCCGGATACATGCACACTGCAAAATCACGTAACGACCAGGTGGCAACCGATATCAGGCTTGTTTTAAGGGAGCGAATCATCGGAATCCAGATAGGAATTCTGGAGTTCATTGAAGGCATTGTTGAAATGGCGGGCGAACACTTGGAAGACGTTTTCATCGGATTCACTCACCTGCAGCATGCGCAGCCGATTACGATAGCACATCATCTGATGGCTCACGCTCAGGCTCTTAAAAGGGATTATGAACGTTTGGAAGACACTTACAAGCGCGTTAATTTAAATCCTTTGGGTTGTGCAGCTATGGCTACCACCAGCTTTCCGATTGACAGGGAATTGACCACCAAATTACTGGGCTTTGACGCTTATCTTGAAAACTCAATGGACGGCGTTTCAGCAAGAGATTTTATTGCGGAAACTGTTTTCGATTTAACCAGTTTATGTACCACATTATCCAAAATCTGTGAAGAGCTGATATTGTGGAGCACATACGAGTTCGGTGTTATAGAAATGGCTGATGAGTATTCATCCACTTCATCCATCATGCCTCAGAAGAAAAACCCTGACGTTGCAGAGCTGGCACGTGGAAAATCAACCATAGTCAATGGGGAACTCGTAACCATTTTAACAATTCTCAAGGCCATTCCCTATACTTACAACAGGGATTTGCAGGAAATCACTCCTCATTTATGGAATGCCCTTAAGGTAAGTGAAGACACATTGTCAATTGTCACCAGAATGCTTCTTTCCGTTGAATTCAACACCGAAAGATGCGCCGAGCTGGCAGGCCGCAATTTTGCAACTGCCACAGATCTGGCAGACATCATGGTCAGGGAAAGGAATATTCCGTTCAGGACAGCACATAAAATCGTTGGCCGTATAGTTAACGAAGCCACTGCAAGCGACATGGCTGAAGAGGACATCACTTCACAGTTCATCGACGACATTGCAGTTGAACTGGGCTTTGATAAACTTGAACTGGATGATGAGTTAATTCAAAACGCTTTAAATCCTAGGGAAAACGTTAAAATCAGACGTGTTCTTGGCGGACCGGCTCCGGAAATGGTTGAACTGGCTAGGGATAATATCAAAATATTTTTAAACGAAGAATTCGAGAAAAAAGGAATTTAAATTCCTTTAACTTATTTTTTTAGGTTTACCTAAACTTTATATATTAATTATTACAAAAATAGTATTGGCATTGTTATGCTAAGATTGGTTAGTAATTATTCTGAATTAACGGAATTACTTGAATCTGATTCAAGTAAGGCTCAGCTTCCGTTGATACTGATTATTACTAATTAATCCAATTCATCTAAATCGTCATCATCTTCAAAATCTTCTTCTTCTGGAATTTCCTCATAATCTCCGTTGACGTATGCTTCATGGATTTCGGCTGAAAGTTCCTCATCGCCTTCGATGATAGGGCCTGTGTAATCGCAGTCAAAGCATTGCCAGGTTGACCAGTTTTGAGGAATAATCCATTTCACTTTTCTGGAGCCGCATCTTGGGCACATTTTGAATATCATGTTATTTTGTTTTGTAGAAACTCCATATTAAATCTAATGCCTCGCCGGGTTCAAGTGCCTGGGAACGGGTTTCTCTTAGGATTCTTTGTATGGAATATTTCTTCATTGAAGGATATTTTCTGTGAACCTCATAAAGAAGCGGACATCCGAATCCTTTAAACTCTCTTAAATCATACTTTCTGATTAAGGATTTTATCTCTTGCTTGCCTGCTGATAAACTTGCTGGAAGGTTCAAGCGATATAATGAATCGTCCTGTTTATTTATGCATTGTGTACCTGTTGCAAGCATATCTCCGAATATAATTATTGGGATTTCGTTTTCAATTGCGTAATTCTTTACAATCTGTGAAGTGTTTTTGGAACACCTTCCGCAGGGATGCAGCTTGCCTTCCAAGGATTCCCGGATAACGTCTGCGTAATCCGCCTTTAAATATTCATGCTTTACGTTCAGAGATTCCGTTATCGTTTTAATGTTTATTTTATACTGGTTCGGAAGGATAATCGTTCCCGGATCGACCGTAACCGCTATCGGATTGAATCCTAATGATTTGGCTAAAATAAGTGAAAAGCTGCTGTCGACGCCGCCTGACAATGCAACAACGGCATCGGTGCTTTCGGACTGCTTGAAATGGTTGTTATTAAGGTAATTTTCAAAGTTGAAGCTATAAATATTTTTTAATTTATCCTCAATAGCTTCAGATAAGTTATTAATGCCGATTAAATCCAAATCAAGGTTATTGATTGTCTTCAGGGATAATTTCAATTTGTATTCCTTTTGAAGAAAATCACCGTAGCTTTCGACATGAATGCTTTCAAGACCAAGTTTTTCCTTTAATTTGCCGACAACCCAACCTCCCTTTCCGATGATGGCGGACTTGTCAGGTCTGTCTTCGGTTATTATCCACATTTCATTTGTATTTTCATCAAAGTAAATCTCTTCTATGTAGATGTTGACTTCGTCATGGCCTATTTCACGCCTGATGGCATTAACTTCACTCAATATAAATTCCTTGTCGTACAATCTCTCACCAAAATCATATCTGTTTCTTTTCTGTTATAAATTTAAATATCATGAAGTATTAACTTTAATATGAGGTTTTTAATTTGTCCAGCATTAACGTCGATTTATTTTATTTTATTAATCACAGTCTGCAGAATCCATTATTTGACAGTGTAATGCCTTTCGTAACTGAGCTTGGAAGCTTTGTTGCAATGCTTGCGATTTGCGTTATTGTAATCATACTGTCAATTGTTTTCAAAAAGCAGACTATTAAAAGAATAGCTCTGATGTGTCTGCTTTCACTTCTGATTGCTGACGGCATTGCTTTAGTTTTAAAAACCCTTATATTTGAGCCAAGGCCATTCATCACCTTTGGCGATGTTCATCTGCTTGTGGTGGAAGACGATCCATTTTCATTCCCATCAGGCCATGCCACATCAACCTTTGCCGTTGTGGGATTTCTTGTATTTAAGTTAAGAAATAAGCTATGGAGCGTTATATTAATATTATTCGCTCTTATCATAGGATTTTCAAGAATCTACGTTGGAGTCCACTATCCTCTCGACGTTATAGCGGGAATGATTCTTGGAGTATTGACCGCTTATCTTGTCTATAAATATGAAGATAAGATATTTGATTTGTTGGTGAGGGTTAAGGAAATTTTAGTCCCTTAAGTCGCTGATTTTTCCGATGTATTCGAAGTCATCCTTGTTGTCAAGGTATTTGACGCCTATTTCCTTTCCGTCGGGATAACGGGTTATTATAGACATTCCGTCATCAACGTCAATTGTGATTCTTTTAATGTTGTCTCCGCTTTCTGCTTCGATTACTGTAACGTCTCCGTTTTCAACGAGCTTTCCATCTTCAAAGTCATTGCTGATATCTGTTGAGTACCAGTGCTGCGGCAGTTTCAGCCTTAAGTCCAAATCGTCAAGTAATTCTTTCAAATGCATAATTAACACCTTCGTTAATATTAGTTTGAATTGAAAGTTATTTAAAGATTTTGTAACTTTTCAAGGGTTACTCGGGTGCAACCTTATTTCTTATTATAAAGAAAATTCATATATTAATGTAATGAGTTCGGAGTTTGCAGACATCTGGCTGGAAAGCATTAAGAAATTGGATAATAAAAATCACCTCAAACACGGTGAAATCTATTCCAAGGACGGAAGCGTCAGGGATTTCAGGATTGATGACAATATGGTTGAGGCCCGTGTTGAAGGAATCCCTGGGGATTTTTTCAAGGTCAAAATCGAATTCAAAAAGCTGTCCCCTAGAGATAAGGGAAAATTAAACAAATTGATTAAGGATAATCGTCAGTTGCAGACAATCATTTTAAATGATGGCCTTCCAAGGGATTTGTTTTTAAGTGATGTTAAAATCATTCCGGATTCATTGAGTGACTTTAAAATGTCATGTGACTGCAAAAATACTGGTTTGTTCTGTAAACATAAGGCTGCTGTATTTCATTATCTTTCAAGAGAGATAGATAAGAATCCCTATTTATTGCTGACATTAAGGGATTATCATGTAGATAAGTTATTTGAATCCGGAAAGAATCCGATTGCCTCAATAGATGACCTTTTATCCGAGAACAGGAAATTCACGATGCATGATTACATTGACGCCGATGACGTTCCGCTTTTGATTAACGACCTGAAATTCCGGTTAAATAATCATGCAGGATTCTTTTCAAGCAATACGGTATCATTTAAGGAAATTTTAATCGACACCTTAAAGACTTTCGGCATTCTGGTGCAGAGAGTCAATAATTTTCATGTTTTCCATTCCACTTATGTTCACTACATTAACTTCGGAGATTCCTTCAAGCTCAGGACAGATGACTTAGATTACATTTTCCGGAAAAAATGGCATCATCCTGAAAATTGGGAGAAATTCCACATTAACCTTGACGGCAATTACAATCCCACCAATTTTGAAACGGGTAGGGCACTGAATTTCAGATTAAAAAACCTCAAGCATGCGCTTTTTGCGCTCTTTGCCGAATTCAAATACAGCGATATTAATTACTACAATTCCGATTTGAAGTTTCTTTATGAGATATATCTTTTAACGTCAAGATTAATATCCAAAAATGCACTGATACCTCAGTTTTTCAAGCTTAAAAACGGTGAATATGCCATACGCTGGATACCATCATTCAATGACACGGTTTCACAGCTGATTGACAATCTTGCATACAAATGCCCTGATGATTTGATATCCTATGAAGGCAAGCCTTTAGGCAAATACGAACAGGTTGTCGTAGCCATTTCATTGTTTTTCAGCGGATTTGCAGCTTATGCATCGTATAACGCAAAGTCCTCATTAATGGATTCCATGAAAAGCAATATCTATTATCAGCTGTTTTTCTTCAAAAGCCAGGTATTTCACGTTAAGGGTGATGAAAAGGCAATAAGCAACTGGCTTGCGCCTTTATATGAAAATGAATCAGACTTCAAGTTCCTTCTGGAGGTCACGCAGGAAGATGAAATGTTTTTAATCACTCCAAAAGTCATCATTGACGATGAAATGTTCATTTTAAGTGATATCCTTGAATCCGGCGGATACCCGAACATTGTCAGAAGCTCCAGAATAATCACTGACATTTTCACTAGATATCGGTGGGATGTTGATTTAACTGATGAAATAAAGATGGACATTGCCGACTTTACCTTTTTCAACTCAACAGTTGTTTACGGGTTCAGGAACATGGGCATCGAAGTTGTATTGCCGGATGAGCTTACAGTCACCAAAAGTGCAAAATTATCTCTGGTAAGCGATGAAAACATATCCTCCAAAACCTCACTGACCCTTGATGATTTAAACAGGTTTGACTGGAAGGTAGCAATCGGTGATGAAAGCTTCTCATTATCCGAATTTGAGGATTTATCCCAAAATTACAATGGCCTTGTAAAGTTAAATAACAAGTACGTCAGAATAAATCCTGATGATTTAAGAGCCATTGACAGACAGACTGATTTGATACCGGTCAACCCTACCCAGAATGACCTGATGCATTTCATACTGAGCGGAGATATCGAAAAACTCGATATAGGTATTAACGATAAGCTCTCTGAAATGATAGATGATTTGCTGGAGTTCAAGGACGTTGATGTGCCGGATTCGCTTAACGGAGAGCTGAGGAATTATCAGAAGGTCGGATTTTCATGGCTCTATCAGAATATGAAAATAGGATTCGGATCCATCTTGGCCGATGATATGGGGCTTGGAAAAACGATACAGGTTCTTGCAACGGTATTATACCTTAAGGAAAATGATTTGCTTGATGGAGATGTTCTGGTAATAGCTCCCACGAGCCTTCTTACAAACTGGCAAAAGGAAATTGAGAAATTCACACCGTCCCTTACCTCATTCATATACCACGGACCAAACAGGAATCTTCCAGATGATGACGTGGACATATTATTGACATCATATGGCATTGCACGCCAGGATTTTGACCTTTTAAAGGATTTGGACATATATTTATGTGTCGTTGACGAGGCCCAAAACATTAAAAATCCAAGCGCAAAACAGACAAAGGCCATCAAGGCACTTGAAGCCAAACACAAAATCGCCCTGTCAGGAACTCCAATCGAAAATCGCCTCGCCGAGTACTGGTCAATATTCGACTTCATTAATAGGGGTTATCTCTACAGCTTAAACATGTTCAATGAACGCTTCATAAAGCCTATTGAGAACTATCATGACCAGGAGGCTCTTGATACATTCAAAAAGATTACTTCCCCATTCATTTTAAGGCGTCACAAAACCGATAAGGACATCATAAAGGACCTTCCGGACAAGTTCGTCAATGACATCTACTGCAATCTGACCCTAAAGCAGGCTGCAATGTATGAGGAGACTTTAAACGTATTATTAAGAGATGTTGAAGACAGCGAGGGAATAGCCAGAAAAGGACTTGTCTTAAAGCTAATAACCTCCCTTAAACAGATTTGCAACCATCCGGCGCAGTTTTCCAAATCGAAAAAGATGTCTGTTGGCGAATCGGGCAAGATGGAAGTCCTCGTCAACATTCTGGAAAACATTTTAGATAATGATGAAAAAGTGTTAATATTCAGCCAATACGTCCAGATGGGTGAAATACTCAAGGAACTGATAGAAAGGCACTTCGATGAGGAGGTGCTGTTCTTCCACGGACAGCTGTCACGCAAGAAACGGGACGAAATGATCGACAAGTTCCAGAACGGCGATGAAAACCGGATAATGGTATTGTCCCTTAAGGCCGGAGGAACGGGACTTAATCTGACAGCCGCCCAAAACGTCATCCATTATGATTTGTGGTGGAATCCTGCAGTTGAAAACCAGGCAACCGACCGTGCATACAGGATAGGCCAGAAAAACAATGTCATGGTATACAGGTTCATCACGACGGGAACCTTTGAGGAGAGAATTAACCAGATACTTTCCGAAAAGATAGAGCTGGCTGAAGTCGCAATCGATTCAAAAGAGTCATTCATCACCGAAATGAACAATGATGATTTGAAGGAAATGCTGAAACTTCGAAGATTTTGATGAATCTGAACCAATTAATATATATACTAATGAACGATATAAATTAAATCATTAACATAGTCAATTAAATTACATAAAGGTTTGATATTATGGTAAGATTTTCATCATCACTTGAGGATAAACCAACGGAGAGGAGAGAAAAACAAATTCCAGATAACTTCGAATTGGAGTATTCAAGGTTAGCTGAAAGACAATCTCAAAGGCCGGTATATCAACAGGAACCGCCACGCTACGTTGAAAGGCAGCCTCAGGTAATCGAAAGGTCAAATGACTACGATACATTGATTATGGATGAAAAACCACAGGTAAGAGAACCTTTACAGTTCAATCCCAGGGATAACATCCACTTCGGCGTTGAATACGCACCCGATTCCAAGCCTCCGGTAATCGGAAACAATTACACGATAAGGTCAAACTCAATTATCTATAATGACGTGGTTATCGGGGACAATTTCAGAACCGGACACAATGTGGTGATTAGGGAAAACACCAACATCGGAGACGACGTCTTAATCGGAACCAACACCGTAATCGAAGGTGACGTAATCATAGGAAACGACGTAAGCATCCAGTCCAACGTATACATCCCGACCAACTCCGTTATTGAGGATAACGTGTTTATAGGCCCATGCGCCTGTTTTACAAATGACAAGTATCCTGTCAGAATAAATTATGAGCTTCAGGGACCTCGCATAAGAAGAGGTGCTTCAATCGGAGGAAACACTACTTTCCTATCAAACGTCGAGATTGGTGAAGGATCAATCGTTGCAGCCGGAGCTATTGTAATTCATAGCGTTCCGCCGTTTTATCTGGCCATTGGAACTCCGGCACGTATCAAGCCGCTTCCGGACCATTTGAAGGTTCCAAACAAATTATAATCTTTTTTTCTATTAACTATTTATACCATCTTTTTTAAAGATATAACTATATCAAAACAAAGGAGACTGTTTTTTATGGCTAAATGGAAATGTAAACTTTGCGGATTTGAATATGATGAAGATGAAGGATTACCTGATCGTGGAATTGATGCTGGAACTCCATTTTCTGAAATTTCTGACGCATTTAAATGCCCAAAATGTGGTGTTGGTAAAAAAATGTTCAAGCAAGTAGAATAGTTTATATAGGAATTATACTATAAATTAAATTACTGAAAAACAAAAATGATATATTATTATTAAAGGAGATGATATCATGGCTAAATGGAAATGTAATATGTGTGGATACGTATATGACGATGATGCAGAAGGAACTGCTTTTGAAGACCTTCCAGATGACTACAAATGTCCAATGTGCGGTGCTTCCAAAGATATGTTCTCTAAAGTAGAATAAGGAGGCTAATAAATGGCATTTGTTTGTAAAGTATGCGGATACGTTCATGAAGCAGATGAATTACCAGAAGATTTCACCTGCCCAATGTGTGGCGTTGACGCAAGCAATTTCGAAGAACAATAGATTTTGTTCTTCAATCTAATTTTTTTTTAATTACTTAACCAGAACCTCTTTGTCCTTGAATTCAATGATGATTTTATCGCCGTATTTTTCAAATATCTTTTCAATGTCCCTGTTGTCCTTGGAAACGACATCATAGATGACCTTGTCTGAATACTCCTTGTTAATGACTTCCAGCTGGTTGTTTCTCACTTCACCGTCAATAGTTTTGATTTCTGAGTATTCGAAAACTAATGTATAGACATCATACAAATCCACTTCAAGGATTTCGGCTTCATTAATTGCTTCAAGAACAGATTTGGAATATGCTCTTACAAGCCCTCCCGCTCCAAGCTTGATTCCGCCGAAATAACGTGTAACGACAGCGGTCACATTATGCAGTTCGTTTTTTCTCAAGACATTGATCATAGGTTTTCCGGCCGTTCCGCCAGGCTCGCCGTCATCGTCAAAGCCTTCGCCGTCAGTAACGATATAGGCCGTACAGTTATGGGTGGCATCGTTATACTTCTCATTGACCTTCAATATTATTTCCTTGCTTTCCTTTTTGGTTTTGGTTGGAAACAAATGGCATATGAACTGTGATTTCTTGACATTTATTTCACTTTGAACCGCTTTTGCTATCGTTTTCATAATAATCCTATAACTTTATATAAATGGTTATACATATTATTGTTATTAATTTTTTTCTAAAGGTGTTAAAAATGACAAGTCGTCCTGCGGTTGTTTTAGTTGTTCTGGCAGTAGCCCTCATTGCATTTTGCTTTGCGGGAGTTTTTGCATCAATGACTGGAACATATCACTTAAATCTAGATTTTGGAAACAATAATAGTAGTGAAAGTGGATTCTTTGGGAATTTAACGGAGTTCAATGGCGGCGGTAATGCTCCAAGCTCAGGCAGCGGTTCCGTTCAGACCTATGAGGATACAAGCTCCAGTTCAAGTTCCGAGTCCAGCAGTTCCCAGGACAGTGCTCAGCAGCAGTCTGGTGAGGCTAATCCTCCTGAAAGTGGTGGTTCATCTGATGGTGGCCAATCCCAAGAGGGTGGTAGTAATGGTGGCGGTAGTAGCAGTGATGGCCCAGTAGTCACAACATCCGGTTAATTAACCTAAAAATCAAGCAGCTTTTCAACGTCAAAGATTACCGTATCGATTGCAAGGTTAAAGAGCTGCTGTCCGTATTCTTCATCGACATAGACGCCGTTTTCCTCAACGTCCCTTGCGCCTTCTTCGATGTTCGGATCATTTTCACGTGCCTGTTTAAATCCGTGCAGACCCACTTCAACGTATTTGTTCACGTCGGCCTGGTTTTTAAGTTCATCTTCATTTAAAATGCCTAAAACCTTCCCCATTGACAGCTCGCCGCTTCCGGCATGAGGGCCTTCGGTTGATATTATTTTATTGTTGAATATTATTGATAAATCGGTTTTGTCCTCAATTTCCCATAATTCGGTCATTAACGGCAGGTTTCCACCATGTGAATTTACAATTACGACCTTTTCAATGTCTAAAAACTTTTTAGCTGAGTTCAATGTTTCGATAACGTTCTCTTTCAGTGTGTCAAGGGAAACGTGCACTCCATGGTCAATTTCGTCCAGTTCGTATGCAGGAAATATGACTCCCAAAAATTTGGCTCCGCACCTGAGTGACGCCTGAAATGCGATGTGTGCGCCTATCTTTGCGTCTGTATCAATCGGCAGTGCCGGGCCATGGTTTTCAAGGTGTGATCCGAGGGCAATTATTCCAATCTTGTGGACTCCGGGATTTCTGACATTTCCTGCCCTATATCTTAATTCAGCCATCAAATCACCTTCACACTTCAAAGTTCCAGATGTCGTCTCCAACGTAGTGCTTGGTTTCAACAGCCTTTCCGGAATCGTTTTCAACCATTTCTTCGCCGGTTATAAGGCTGACTCCAACGGCCAGGGGCTTGCCGTGAGTTTCATCAATGATTAAAACGATGTCGCCCGGTTCGATTCCGTCATCTGCAGCTACTATTCCTGGACTCATGATGTCTGCGCCGTTAGTTACAAAGCGTATGGCTCCCATGTCCACGGTAACCTTTTTCCCGTCTATTTCATTGGCAAGAGCTGCCTTGAGTGTTGGAAATGCCTTGTCATCAATCATTATGATGTAAGGTTCACCGTCGACCAGAATGAATGAATTTGGTTCGGCTTCAAGGATTTCTACTTTTTTCTTGTTTTCAAGCAATCCTCCATATTCTCCCAGTTCGCTTTTTATCTGCTTTATTTTTTTCTTTTTTAGAAAATTTCTTTTTTTCACTTTAATTGCCATGATTTTCCCTGTTAGTTTTATTAATTAATACTATGGATTTATAAATTAATAAGTTTTTTTCTAATCGAATATCTCGAATTCCTGAAATATACATAATTGTAATCTATTTCGTCGTTGAAATCAGCTATTTTAAATGGAGGATCCTTGCTTACGTATTTCAGTAGTGTTGTTGCGTTTTTTGTGATTATGTGTCTGATGCTTAAATCAATCAGCTCCTCCTTCTTTTTTGGGAACTTGACGTCGGGAAGCTGGGTCAGATAGTATTTGTGCAGCGTGGTGTTGTAGTATGCCTGCTTTTTGAAGTGTATTTTCCTTTTTTCTATCAGCTCTTCGGTAATCTTGGAGAAGTGCTTGGACTGAATACCTTTTTTTGACTTGATGTAGGATTCATGAGTGAGGGAATGGCCGTATATCTCATAATAATTGAAATCTATGAAATATAGGGATGTTATTATCACGGTTTTTCCTACATGGGGCTTGTCGTAGCAGTTCGCCAGTATGTAAATCAGGAGTTTTTTGTATTCGGATTCGTTGAAACGCATAGCATTTTTAATCTATTAATCCGAATAATATATAAGGAAATTGTAAGAGAGCGTGTGATAACTATTTTTTTCCTTTGAAAATAACAACCTTTATATATTAGTTTGATTATATAATTTATTATTAGTTTTAATTAGGTTTTGTCTTATCTAAACTTGATTATATTATTTCTAATACATGTAATTGTTCAAAAAACGATTACTTTTTTAAAAAATTTATAAAAAATACAATTAATGGTAATATAAGGTGATATAATGAGCGGACAAAATGTTCAAAGACCACTCGATGCATTAGGCAAATCTATCGATGCTCCAGTTTTAATCAAACTCAAAGGAGACCGTGAATTCAGAGGTATACTCAAAAGCTTCGACTTACACATGAACCTGGTTCTCAACGACGCTGAAGAGTTACAGGACGGAGAAATCAAAAAGAGATTAGGTGTTGTTCTCATCAGAGGAGACAATATTGTTTATATTTCACCATAAATATTATTCAATAATTGTTTAAGATAACTGCAATATTTTAAAATGATTAGGAGGTGTATCAATGTCCAAGGGAACTCCATCAATGGGTAAGAAGAATAAAAAGACCCATATTAGATGCAGAAGATGTGGTAGAAATACTTACCACGTACGTAAGAAAGTCTGTGCTTCTTGTGGATTCGGTAGATCCAGCAAATTAAGAAGATACAGCTGGCAAAATAAAAAACCAACTACCAGACAAAGATTGGTTTAAGTTGGTATAAAGTTATTGGAGATTATTAAATTAATCTTCATTCAAACCCACTTTTTTTAATTATCACAAAAGATTTCCATCAATACTTAACGTTTATATACTTATTTTTTCAAAATTAGCTTTGAGGGTGTTTTTAATGTCAGAATTAAACGATTTAGCTTTAAAGGAAAACATTAATTTGGAAGAATGCATTGTCTTTACAAAAGACGGCGGGGACAATCTGGCCGTCAATATTGATTTTGTAGGCATCAAGCAAAGACAGGACAAGATGATGGGCGTTAATTTCGCAATGTCTCCAGCACAGGTAAAGCAGCTGGACGAATTCTTCTCCGATGTCAAAACCGGTGAATTATTGTATTATGACATTTCCCAGACTGGTTTCATTCCGGTCAACTACAGGGGGATGTCCAACATCACAAGAAAGCCCAGCACAGAGTCCGATGCGATTTTTGAAGTTACTCTGTTGATTGAGCCTGCACAGAGCATTCCGAAGGACAATTACTTCGATCCGACCTGCGCATGCTGCAGCCTTCATCACATATACTAAAAGGGGGATTTCACTATGCAGTTCGGCGATGAGCACTATATCAAGATATCAAAAAAAGATGGTGGGGAATCCATTGAAATCCATGAAGATTACGTCAGAATACGTGAAAACGAAAAGAAACTGATGGTTTTCAATATCAAGGCTCCTATTTTTGAAACCGAAGATATCGAAAGGTTTTTTGATGGATTTAATGCTTCTGAAAGGTTAATGGTTAATATCTGTGATACGGGTAACTTTGAGGTTAAATTCAGGGGACTTATTGACGGAAAGGAAAAGAACTTCTCCCAAAATTTGGACCACAAGCTATTGCTGCTTGAGGAAGCCCGCTGTCAGATTAAAAGGGAATTTAAAAGGGTATCTAAGTGCAAACCTCGAAAGACTTCCGATTAATACTCCTTTTCAATTTCATCTTCAACGGCGTCCCAGAATACCTGTGCCCAGCCGTTTTGAGCGTCGATTACCAAGTCAAGCAGCCTTACCTTACCGTCTCTGAATCTGAATAGTCTGTAGTCTGTCTGCGGCTTTTTGGCGGTGCCTTCCTTGTTGCAGTCAAGATATATTCCTTCGCTGTATTCTCCTTCAAAGTCTCCGGCTTTTATGAAGTCTCCAACAAGGGAAAATCCATTGGTTACACTTTTATCAAGCTCTTCTACTGTTTTCAGCCAGCCGCCCTGGGCTCTGAATTTTATGTCTGGGTCGATGTTTGTTATTTCTTCTTTCCAGTTTAATATCATAATTACCAAATCCTTTAGTTGCTTTTTTAATTTTCCTTATATATAAGCAAAGAGTAAGAGCGTCTGATAAGTAATATTATCACAATTGTTATATATGATGAAGTTTATATAAATTAAAAGTCATAATTATTATATAATATTTAAATGATAATTAAGGCTTTAACATGAATTTATTTGAAAAATTTTCTATTGAACCGAATAATAAAGATTATTACAAAATGGCGTTTACTCACGGTTCCTATGCGACAGTGCATGGACTCAAGTACGATTACGAACGTTTGGAGTTTTTAGGGGATTCAATCCTTAACATGCTTGTTTCCGAGTATCTCTACAAGAAGTACCCGAAATACGGTGAAGGCAAGCTGACGAAACTCAGGGCAAACTTCGTATGCCAATCAGCTTTGATTCAATACTCTCATGAACTAGGTTTAAAGGATTATTTGAAAGTATCTGTGGATGAAATGAAATTAACGGACAATGAAGTGGTTTCAATAACATCAGATCTCTTCGAGTCATTTCTGGGAGCGCTGTTCCTGGATCAGGGTTTAGCATTTACAAAAAGGTTTGTCGCTAAAATAATATTCAGATATATCGATGAAGAAAAGATATTCTTCTATGACTATAAATCATCAATAAAAGAGTTCTGTGACGCTCAGGAAACCAAAATCCACTATGAACTCCTTGAAGAGCATGGAGTTCCTCATGACAAGACATTTGTAATGGCAATATATCTTGACGACATCAAGATGGGTGAAGGAATAGGAAAGAACAAGAAAGAGGCCGAGCAGGCGGCTGCAAAAATAGCTATGAAAAATTTACATTTGATTAGGTGATTTTAATGGATAAGGATTCTGTCGGTATTGTTGAAACGCAATATTTTGATATTGATGAACCTTTTATATTGGAAAGCGGCAAAACGTTGGAAAACATCACCGTAGCATATGAGACATATGGTGAGCTCAACAGCGATAAGAGCAATGCAATACTGATATGTCATGCATTGACCGGAGACTCCCACGCTGCAGGCTGGCATAAAGGAGCAGACAAGCCCGGCTGGTGGGAAATAGTCATAGGTCCCGGAAAGATACTGGACAGCGAAAAGTACTTTTTAATCTGTTCCAACGTTCTTGGAGGATGTAAGGGAACTACCGGCCCGAGTTCAATCAATCCAAAAACAGGCCATGAATACGGCATTGATTTTCCTGTAATCACTATTAAAGACATGGTTGACGTTCAAAAGGTGCTTGTCGACTCATTTGGCATCAGGCAGTTATATGCGGTTATCGGAGGCTCAATGGGAGGAATGCAGGTAATACAATGGGCCATCAGCTATCCAGACATGATGAAAAAGGCAATTCCGATAGCCACGACCGCAAGATCATCCCCTCAGCAGATTGCGTTCAATGAGGTCGGCCGTCAGGCCATATTTTCAGATCCTTGCTGGAACGGCGGAAACTATTACGGCACGGGAAAGATTCCCAGAAACGGATTGTCCCTGGCGCGCATGATTGCCCACATCACTTATCTGAGCGACGAATCAATGTATCTCAAATTCGGCCGTGACCTTCAGGACAAGGATGAAATCAGCTATGACTTTTCACTGGATTTCCAGGTTGAAAGTTACCTCCACCATCAGGGGGAAAGCTTTGTAAAGCGATTTGACGCAAACAGCTATCTCTACATTACAAAAGCGGTTGACCTGTTTGACGTTGCCGTCAACAATTCGGTCGTTGAAGGATTCAAGGATGTCAAAGCCAAAATAGAGGTTATTTCCGTTGACTCAGACTGGCTCTATCCGACCGAACAGAGTACTGAAATCGTTGCAGCCCTTAACGCAAATGACGTTGAAGTTTCATTTTCCGAAATAAAATCCAGCTATGGACATGACGCGTTTCTGCTTGAAAAAGGTCAGCTGCATTACCTGTTGTCAAAATTCCTGTCCGATACCATCGTTGAGGATTTAATGACTGAAGATGTCCCAACAATCAGGGAAGAGGACAGCATTAAAAAAGCAGCCATTCTGATGCTTGATAAAAATGTGACCCATATTCCTATTGTTACCGATGACAACAAACTGATAGGTATTGTTACCAGCTGGGACGTATCAAAATCAATCGCAATCAACAGTGAAAAGCTGAGCGACATAATGACTACAACGGTCAAGTACTGTCACGCTTCCGATTCTATTGAGGACGTTTCCGTATTGATGAGGAAACATGACATTTCCTGTTTGCCTGTAGTTGATGATGATTTCGTTGTAAGGGGAATGATTACTTCAGATCAGGTTAACAATCCATATTATGATATTAAATAGAGGTTAAAAAACCTCTAATCAATAGCTTTTTTTAGTGCCTGGTCAATGTCTTCTATTAAATCATTAACGTCTTCAATTCCAACAGACATTCTTATGAAATCCGGCGTTATTCCGCTTGACAGCTGTTCTTCTTCGGTCATGTTGGAATGTGTTGTGCTTGCAGGGTGAATGACAAGGGTCTTGGCGTCTGCGATATTTGCGACGTGGCTTAAAAGCTCAACGCTTTCAATGAATTTTTTTCCTTCCTCGATTCCGCCCTTAATGCCGAAACTCACGATGCAGCCGTAATTGCCGTTCAGATACTTTTCAGCCATTTCATGGTTTTCATTATCTTCAAGTCCGGGATAATTCACCCATGAGACCGCTTCATGATTTTTAAGGAATTCAGCTATTTTCAATGCGTTTGCGCAGTGCTGGTTGACCCTAAGTGATAGCGTCATGCAGCTTTGAATAATGAGAAATGCGTTAATCGGACTCATCACCGTTCCCAGATCCTTCATTAGATGGGCTCTTGCCTTCATGATGTATGCCTTTTCGCCGAAGGCTTCTGAATAGACAAGTCCGTGATATGATTCGTCCGGTTCGGTAAACATAGGGAACTTGCCGTTTGTCCAGTCGAATTTTCCTCCGTCAACGATGATTCCGCCCATGCTTGTGCCGTTTCCGGAGAGGAATTTGGTTGCTGAGTGAACGACAATGTCTGCACCATGATCCAATGGCTTTACCATTGTAATGGCTGAGGTATTGTCAACGATTAGGGGAATGCCGTTTTCATGTGCAATATCGGCTATCGCTTCAAAATCCGGAATGTCAAGCTGAGGATTTCCGATTGATTCACAGTATATCGCCTTTGTTTTTTCTGTGATTGCGTTTCTGTATGCGTCCAAATCATGGGTGTCTACGAAATTAACCTTGATTCCCCAGTTGGGCATCGTATTTTTAAATAATGTGTAGGTTCCTCCGTATAGATTGTTTGATGATATAATCTCATCGCCGTTACCTGCAATATTGAGTATAGCCACCAGTATTGCGCTCATTCCTGTTGACTGCGCCAGCGCTCCAACGCCGTTTTCGATGGCGGCCACACGTTTTTCCAGAACTTCAGAGGTCGGATTGGAAATCCTTGTGTAGATATGTCCTTCCTCTTCTAAAGCGTATAGTTTCTTGGCTTTATCGGCACTTTCGAATGCGTATGAACTTGTATGATAAATTGGAGTTGCTCTTGCGCCCGTTACGGGATCCGGCATTTCGCCCGCATGAACTTCCAACGTTCTTTGTCTGTATTCTCTTTTCATATTAATTACCCGTTGTATATTTGTATACAATAATTTTTTTAAGTCATTGTTATATTTATTTATTGGTGATTTTTTAATTGGAATTTTAATTCTTTGATTTCTTTATCTAACTGGATAATTTCTTTATTTAGTTGGATAATTTCTATGTCCAGTTGTGCTATTTCTTTATTTAGTTGGGTGATTTCTTTGTCCAGTTGTGCTATTTCTTTATCATTTTTTGAGATTTTTTTATTTTCTTTTATTATTTTTTTATCTTCTTTAAAGATTATTTTCTCTTGTAGTTTTTTTTCTTTATAGTTTTTTAAATCTTCTTTGTTTAATTTTATGAGTTCTTTATTTTTTATATAGATAATTCTATCTCTATTGGCAATAATCTCATCTTTTATTCGTATTTCTTCTTCCATTATTCTGAAAATATTATTTAATCCATTCTGCTCTTTTTTCTCTGTATTTTTTGTCATTTTATCACTTTAAAAATATCATTAATTGTTTCTAGGTTTATTTTATTTTGAATTTAATCGGGTTTTAAAACAAAAATAATTAATTTTCAATATTGTTGATTTAATATTATTTAATGAGAGATATAATTGTTTAAATGGTTCAATGTTTAATATGGGGGTTAATTTTTTTAAAAAATTAAAATAAGGATAAAATAAGATTTATCCTCCGGTGTTTTGATTTTTTAATTGAAGCTTTAATTCTTCATTTTCTTTACGCAAATTGGAGAGTTCTTCATGTAAGTCTGAGATTTCATTGTTCTTATTGAATATGATATTTATATTATTGTCATTAATCTCATCCTTCACCCTTATTTCCTCTGCCATTCGTTCGAAAATGCTTAATTTGGAATAGTCTTCTTTATTTAATCCTTGTGTTATCATAGTCAACAGCTCGCGTGTTTTTTCTTCATCATCCTTAAAAGTTGCTTTAATCATAACTTTAAGAACGTGATGGGTGTTTAACCGAAGATTATGATCCCTTATTTCAATTTCTTTGAAAATATGGGATAGTTCTTCCATTACTTTTTTTCTTATGTGGGGTTTTACGAAAATAGCGATATATGAGAAATATAATCCTTCTATTTCGGAAATTTCTTCTTCACTTTCAATTTTGTTTTTCAAGATATTTATTTTTTTTCGAACATCCTCTTCTTCGCCTTTGCCAATGTGAAGAACATTGAATATATTATTGCGGGATTCATAGCATTTCATCTTCTTTCCTCTTTCGAGATTTGATATGACTACTGAAAGGGAAGGCAAATTGGTTTTGTGGATTAGATAAAGTTTATAATCAAAGATTGCATCTATTTTCCCTCTTTCGAGAGGTGTTGTTTGATATTCAACATTAATTGTTGATTTTTGAGTAATGAAATCATCAGGACCTACTAATTCGGCTACATCCAATTCCAATTCAGTTCCGTCTTCTCTGTAGACTTTTCTCCCGTATTTGTCGAGAAATATTCCTGGATGTTCAAATAATATATGAATTGATTCGGGGTATTGTGAATATATGAAATTGCTGCAGTAATCGGTGGGGTTATGAATGGATTCTTCCACCATTATTTCAACCAATTCTTTTATTTCTTCATAATTTTCTTCTTTCATTCCTTTTTACCCCCTATCCTATTTTTTATCAAATCTTTCAGATTATCATAAAAAAATGATAGACACTATAATATTGATTTTACTGGTTTATAAATTCTTTGTTATTAATTCAGACAATTTTAATTCCTTTTTAGAATAAAACAAAAGCAGAGTAAAATTTTAATGGGTGAGTAAAATTGTCCCGACTCAGAAAAACGAATATTTTTTTACTAATCATTTTTATATTTATTATTATGTGTTCAATTGTTGGTCTTCAAGGCAATTTTAAAGGAAATGATTTGATTAATATGTTGAAGGTGTCTAAAAGTCGTGGACCCGATTCATCAGGCCTTTATTTAAATGAAATAAATTTAAACATAGATTTGGATACTTTCAGTGACGATAATGAATATGATTTCGGTTTTGGCCATAACCTGCTTTCTATTTATGACATGTACGACAGGATTTCAGTCTCTCAGCCGGTAAAAAGCGAAAATCTGGTTTTAGTCTTCAATGGGGAGCTCTATAATTTCAGCACAATAAGAAACTTCCTCTCAAAGGTAGGTGTCGGGGCTGAAATAAAATCCGACAGTGAGGCTCTTCTTCATCTGATTGACTTTTACAATAAAGGCGACTTGCTTAAAGCTGTTCAGTCAGCATTGCGTCTTATTGACGGAGATTACGCTTTTGCGGTTTGGGACGGTGAGAATCTGGCTATTGCACGTGACCCTCTTGGCGTAAAGCCTCTGTTTTTTGCAGTAAGCGATGATTTGTGCGGTTTCGCCTCCTCCCGTGACAGTTTGTATGAAGTCGGATTTACCGAAATCCTCACGTTAAAGCCCGAACACATACTTTTTAACTGGGATGATGTAGCTCCGGTGCAGGCAATATATGAAAAGATTATGGAAGTCGACGCATCTAAGCTGGCCAAGCTTTTAAAGTTAAGCGTTTCCAAAAGGGTTGAAGGATTAGACGAGCTCGGCGTAATATTTTCAGGGGGTGTTGACAGTTCGATTTTAGCAGCCCTTCTTCAGGAAATATCCCTCAACAAAAAGCTGGATATAACGTTGTACGCCGTCGGTGTTGAAGGCTCAAAGGACCTTGAAGGCGCAAGATATGCTGCAGAATACATGGATTTGCCTTTGAAGGTTCAAGTTTTAACCGAAGACCTGATTAAGGAACATATCGGCCGTGTAGTTCATGCAATTGGAGACGATAACCTTATGAAGGTCGGCGTCGGACTTACAACGTATTTTGCAACAAGAATGATTCACGAGGACGGATTGAAGGTAGCCATTTCAGGCCAGGGCGCAGACGAGCTTTTTGGAGGATACAACAGGTATCTTAAAAGCTATGAAACGGGCGACCTGCAGTGGGAACTGAGACAGGACATCTCCAACATGTATCACGTCAATCTGGAACGTGACGACGCCTGCGCAATGCTCAACAGCGTTGAAGTGAGACTTCCTTTCCTTGACAAGAGTCTGGTTGAATATGCAATCAACCTGCCGGTTAAAAACAAGATTTCAGGTCCTGGTGATGTCTTGCGTAAAAACGTCTTGAGGAAATTCGCATTCAATGAAGGGCTTGACACGGAAATCGCCTACAGGCCAAAAAAGGCAGCCCAGTACGGAACGGGAATAGATAAAATTTTAAGAAAAAGGATAATAAATGAAATGGATTTGAAAGAGTTTATTTAATATTTTCACGAATATTGTCGATAAAGCTTCTCTCTTCCAGCTTGATTATTTTGGTGATTTTATCTGATTTTTTAATCCTTACAGTATCTCCACTGAATACTTCAATGGCTTTTCCGTCATAGAGGACATGTGAGGTGGTATTCTCCCTGAGTTCAGTTATCCTGATTTCAACAGTCGAATCGTCTGAAAGGATTACGCTTCGGTTTAGTATGGTGTGCGGAGCAATCGGCGTTAATGTCATGATTTGTGCTGTGGGATCCACTATCGGTCCGCCGCAGGACAGGTTGTATGCGGTTGAGCCCGTTGGTGTGCATACCAATATGCCGTCTGCCGTATATGAATTGATTACTTTTCCGTTAATTATTGCATCGAATCTGACAACTCCTATGGTGTTTTTGGATATGGTTATTTCGTTGAGGCTTTCCGGTATTTCAATTCTTTCTCCAGTTTCTTTAATTATTTCGCCTTCCAGCATCATTCTATTTTCAATTTCATAGTTTCCCTCTGAAATCTTTTGGAGTGCCTTTTTGATGTTTTCAGGTGAAACTTCAGTTAAAAAGCCTAACGTTCCGGTATTAATTCCTAAAATCGGCTTGCCTTCAGAAAGTCTTGCTGATTTCAGAAATGTTCCGTCACCTCCGATTGAAATTACAATGTCCGCATCGTTAATGTTATCGGTTATTTCAATTTTCAGCTCTTCTGTGATTTCAATCAGTTTTTCTTTTGTCTGTGAAGCTTCTTTTCTGTAAGTGTCATGAAAAATGATTAATTTCATGATATGATTTAAGTTGCTTTTTGTTTTAAAGTTTTGCTTTTCAAAAAGCTTATATATCATTGGGTATTAATATTATTTGTAGAAAAAATAACTATTGTTATATTAAGGTGAAAAGATGCCGACAAGATTTATTGGAGATGGATATTGGGAAATAGCTTCCCGTCAAATGAGTATAGTTACAAGAAGCGAGCAGGAAAGATTTAAAGACGCAAAGATAACCGTTATTGGCTGTGGAGGAATCGGCGGTGAAACTATAGAAATGCTTGCAAGAATGGGTATCGGTGAGCTGGTTTTAGTCGATAAGGATGCTTTTGACTTATCAAATTTAAACAGACAGACATTGGCTTCAATAGCCGATTTAGGTCTTGACAAAAGTGCTGTTGCCAAGGAGAAAGTTAGATTAATCAATCCTTACGTCAAGGTCACGACATTCAATGAACATGTTGACCGGACCAACATCGATAAGGTCATCGGTGATTCGGATATGGTGATTGACGCTTTGGATAACGTACTGACCAGGGTTATCGTATCAAGAAAGGCCAAGGAAAAGAATATTCCATATATTCACGGCGCAATCCACGGAACCATGGGCCAGATTACCGTGTTCCTGCCGAACAGCGACAAGACATATGAGGAGATGTTTAATCTCCCTTCACTGGGCAAGGAATTAGATGATGATGTCATTGAAGCTTTGAAAAATGTTACTTCAGGCGTTCCTCCGGTAATCGGACCGACTCCAAATTTAATCGGCTGTCTTGAAGCTTTCGAGGCCTATAAGATACTGACGGGTGTCGGAAAGGTTACTGTGGCCCCTAAGATTCTAACCTTTGACCTGCTGGATTTGGGTTCTTTTTCCGTGGAGGAACTCTAATTTTCCTTCATTTATTTTACATTTTTGATTAATTAAAATGTAACATAAATTAATAACCCTCATAATTATTAGATGAATTTTTTATTTAATTAATTCAATGGATTAATTTCATTGATGGGGATTCGTTAATGTAGATGCGGTATCTTAAATTTGCTCTTTTACAGATTTTTTTACAAAAATTTATATTCAATCTAAACAAAATTATAAATATAATTTCTATTGGAGGGACTATTTTGCTTAAAAAAAGATATTTACTTTTGATTCTACTTTTCTCTTTTCTTATCATTTCATGCGCAAGTGCAGCGGAAAATGAGAATGAAACCATTACCTCACAAATAATCGTCGAAGAACATGATTTGGCCAGTGCAGAAACTAACGAATGGTACGTTAATGCCAGTGCCACAGGAGTGGAAAACGGTTCAATAAAAAATCCCTACAGCAACTTGCAAAAAGCACTGGACAGTGCAAATGATGGGGACAGAATATTTATTGCACCTGGAAGATATGTTGATGAAGGAAATGTATATCTGGCTATTGAAAAATCTGTCAGAATTGAAGCCCAAGGTCCTGATGTGATATTTGATGGTGAAAATACAAGTCAGATATTTGAAATTTATGCTTCAAATGTCCTCATCAGAGGATTGACATTTAAAAACGGAAATTCAATTTCAGGCAGTGCAGCATCTCTTAAAAGCGCATTAAATGTTTCTTTTATTGACTGTAAATTTATAGACAATACCGCTGGGACTTTGGGCGGAGCCATTAACACACAATTATCCTCTGTAAGCATTATAAACTGTTCTTTTACGGGCAATTCTGCAATTCATGGAGGTTCAGCACATATTGGAAGTTCAATTGCCCAATTTGTCAATACAACATTCATCAATAACAAAGCAACTAATGCTTCAGGCGCAATCCACAGTGCAGTTTCAATGAATTCAATTGACAACTGTGACTTTATCAATAATCTGGTCAGCGGAAAGACCCCTTATGGTGGAGCGGTTACTTTTTATCAATATGAAAACAATATAAGCAATTCAAGATTCATCAACAACTCAATCAATGGGGAATACGGTTATGGAAGTTCAATTTTCAATTACGGTATTTTAAACATAAACAACACCACAATAGCCAACAACAGACAGAATACCAAAAACAAAATTGACAATAGTGTTTACACAATAATCGGAAAGACCAATATTGAAAACACAATTATTGAAAATAATACCTGCAGCGGTGATGAGGATATAATTTATGCTCTATTCTGGCCTATGGTATTTGACAAGGTACTGGATGAAAACATAATCATTCCCGCAAAATATGATTTGAGAAACATTACTTTAGAAAACGGCAGCAGCATATCCTACATCTCCCCAATTAAAGATCAAAAGGATTCAGGTTCCTGCTGGGCTTTTGCCGCAATCGGTGCTATGGAATCATACTTATTAATAAATGAAAATAAACTATATGACTTTTCAGAAAATAATCAGAAAAATGTAATGGGTTCATATACAAAGGACGGATGGGCACTTGACCCGAACAGAGGTGGAGGAACAGGTAAAACTCTTGCATACTGGGCGCGCTGGTCCGGGCCGATTAATGAAAGCGATGATCCGTATAATGATAAATCCATCATATCTCCAACCAATTTAACTGCCGTTAAGCATGTACAGGACGTCGTATATTTGCCTGTAATGGATAATACCCAATTAAAGCTCGCAATATTAAAATATGGCTCTGTTGTTATGGGATATAAATATTTTGACCCTGAACAATTTGAAATTAATGGAACAACATTTGGAAGTGAAATTTCACCGATAAATATGATTCCGAGATATTCCTCCCATGTGGTTGACATTATCGGATGGGATGACAATTATCCGGGTTACACATTTGGTGAAGACATTCCTGATGGAGCATTCATAATGAAAAACAGTTTTGGTGAAAGTTATTATGATGAAAAACTAAATAAAACCGTATATCGTGAAGTCAATGGTTTTAACTACATTTCATATTATGACGTGACGCTTTCAAAAGAAAACGTTCCCTTTGCAATAGTAAATGTGGAGGATGTTGACAATTACAATAAGAATTATTATTATGACCCTACAGGAACACTTGTTAATTTAGGCTTTAACAATGAGACTGCATGGTTTTTCAACCAGTTCATTTCAAACAACAGCTCCCGTCTCGCCGCATTTAGCCTATATTCATTTGGAGTCGATTCAGCATATGATGCATATATTTATGTGAATGACAGGCTTGCCCTCACACAAAGCGGAGTTATCCACAATCCGGGTTACAATACAATCCGCTTAAGCAATTATGTTAATTTGAATGAAAATGATGTCTTTAAGATAATCATCAAATTAACTACCCCTAACTGCACATATCCGATTCCTGTTGCCTGTGATGTTGACGGCTGGATTGCCAACGTACATTCATCCCCAAATCAGTCTTTCATAAGTCCTGACGGAGTTAACTGGATAGATTTATATTATGCCCATGAAAATCTATATCAAAAAGATGGATTTGTGACCTACAATAAATTTTCAAATGTCAGTGTTTGTCTAAAAGCGTTTACTGTCGATTTGGACATATATGCAGAAGATATGGTTAAAATCTATAAAAATGATTCCAAGTTTGAAGCCAATATCGGCAAAAGCAATGAATTCGTGTCTTTTGAAGTTAACGGCATTAATTATGCTCGTTTAAGCGATGAAAACGGAACAGCTAAACTAAACATCAATTTAAACCCTGGAAACTACACCATTAAAACTTCATACGGTAACAGAAGCATTGAAAATAATATTGAAGTTTTACCTACGCTGATTGGCAAAAATCTAGTTAAATACTACAGGAACGAATCACAATTCTTTATTTCATTGATTGACGGTGAAGGTAAATCAGTATCCGGCGTTAACATTACCATGAACGTCAATGGTGTTTTCTATAACAGAACAACCGATGAAAACGGAACGGCCAAGCTAAACATCAATTTAAACCCTGGCGAATATGTATTAACAGCTATTGATCCTTTAACAGGACTTCAGAGATCATATAACATTACAGTTCTGTCTGTTTTAACTGCTGAAGACATCACCATGAAATACCGGGACGGAACCCAATTTGTTGCTACACTCATTGATGGTGAAGGAAAAGCTTATGCAAAGCAAAACATTACTTTTAACGTTAACGGAGTATTCTACAACAGAACTACAGACAGTTCAGGACAGGCCAGGCTGAACATTAACCTGATGGCCGGTGAATACATAATAACATCAATGTATGAAAACGGTGCAGCAATTTCAAACAAAATAACCATAAGAAGTTGAGATTAATTTCTCAACTATTTTTTTCTTATACAAAGTCTTTATGTGCACCACAATTAGGACAAATTGGAACATCTTATTTAAATGCGTTATTTTCATCTAAAAATAGTTTTTGATTAGTATTTTCAAAATTAGGTGTTTTATTTACTCTTTCTGAAATTATTATTTGTCCTCACCCATTTAAGTAATTTACTATTTTTAAACCATTAAAATTAAAATTAAAGAAAAATTAGAACGAATTTTCATCGAAGTGAAATTTCAACTGTAAAAAATTTAAAATCAAATGGGCCTATAAAATTTTACAGACTCCATATTCGACAGGTATTTATCTGTCAAAATTAATACTTATATTAAGAAAAGTATTAAGGTAATAATCATGGAATCATATGAACCAGACCAGTACATGAAGCCTCACGGCGATGAAGGAATTCTAGTAATCGAGGAAATGAATGACGAACACAGGTACATCGGGGACTTTGCGCTTGAATGCGTTGACGTTGATGAAAAAGCGAAAGTGATTGACCTTGGATGCGGCGGAGGAGTTAACATCGAAAGGTTTCTTGAACTGACAAAAAACAATGTGGACGGCCTTGATTACTCCGACGTTGCGGTGGCGCAATCAATTAAAAGGAATCAGAATGCCGTAGATAACAATAAATGTAATGTTATCTGTGCAGACGTTACAGATATGCCCATTGAAGACGATTCATATGATTTGGCAACGGCATTTTCAACCATATTCTTCTGGCCAAATCTGACTGAAACCTTTAAGGAAGTATTAAGGATTGTCAAACCCGGAGGCGAGTTCATGATTGCCCAGGGAACCGACGGAACCAATCCTTTGGATGAGGAATGGATTGACACCATAAAAGGAATTAATGTCTACACGGCCGATGAACTGGAAAGTTACTTACTTGAAGCCGGATTTAAAAGCGTTGAAATATTTAAAAAAGAAGGCACCTATCTTTTGGTGGTAATAGGGAAAAAATAGGGTTATTTTTCCAAATCAACCCTTTCCGGTGCGGTATAAACAGTAAATCTGTTGTCCCTTACAAAACCAATCATTGTAATGTTTCCTGCAAGAGCCACGTCAATTCCTGAAGTGGCGGGAGCGGCGTTTGAAATTATTATTGGAATTCCAACCCTGATTACTTTAATAAGCATGTCTGCTGGCATTCTGCCACTGTATGAGATATAGCACTGGCTGAAGTCATAGCCTTCCTTTGAAGCAGCTCCAATCACCTTATCAACTGCAACGTGACGGCTTACGTCTTCCCGGATGATAATTTTGTCCTTGTATTTTAATTGTGCTACATGAACCCCTGCGGTTTTCTGCCATATTTTAGCCTCATCGGTTAAATGCCTGATGTCTTTTATTACTTGGGTGGCATTGATTTTCAAATCGGAATTGTTCGGCTCTATTGTCTTAAGCTCGGATCTGATTCCGCCCGCATTATCTGAATTAACGCCCTGATATTCAAGAAGCCTGCACACACATGCATGTTCACAGTCGCCTTTTCGCTCCTGAACGATTCCATCCTGCTCCAGATCCTCATGAGGGTCATGTTTTAAGGTAGTGGAAACTAAAATCTGGTTTCCGTCCGTTTTAATATATTCAATATCTGAATAATCCTTTATCAGGCCTTCACCGAGGCAGTATCCTATTGCAAAATCCTCCAGATCCTGAGGATAGGTTGAAAACTTCCTCGCAGGCAGATAATCAATGAATAGATAAGTGTATTCATCGTTTACCGTATGCTCTTTAATTTTTTCAGATTCGCCGTCTTTCCATTGTATTACTTCAATTTCGTTTAAAAGTTCCATATTATTTCCCCGCAAGCGCAATGCTGAAGTATTTCTTATACTTCTCGCATTTCTTCATATCAATGTTTTTTATCTTTTCAATGCTGGTATTTTTATTGTTTTTTGATAATGTGATATGAGTATTAATGTAGCCGTTTTCCTTAATTAACATTAAAAGCCTTTTTCCGTAAGTAAATTCAGAATTTGCAATGCGTCTAAGCATCAGATTCAAGGTTTGGCTTTCATCTATCCTTAAAACTTCACTCATTCCATAAATTTCATTGATTATTTCTGCAGCCCAGCTTTTAAGCGTAACTTCCTCGCCATCCCTTAAAAGTCTCATTGAGTCTGTATATGCAAGCTCTGCAGTATTTTCCTCATTGATTTTAGCTTCCCTTTGCCAGTCGGCGTAATCCGTTTCGTCCTTGATTAAAAGATAAATCAAAAACAGGTGCAGGAACTTCATGTCATGCCTTACAAGGCCGCACTGATAGAATGGATTGATGTCCAAGGTTCTGATTTCAATATATTCGATTCCGTCTTCTTTTAGGGAGTTCAATAAATCCTTAGGGTTTTTAGGCTTCAGTCTGATTTGGGTGTAGAGCTCTTTGGCCTCTGACAAGTCCCCGTTTTCAATGAACTTCTCAACGTCTCTTGTGAACTCTTCAACGGAATCGTATGACGGGTACAAATCCTTTAAGTTCTTGTATCCGCAGGACGCGTTTCTAAATGAAGGGCCTCTTGTCGAATAATAGCTGCCGTAATCGTCCTTGGCATCCATGAGGTGAATGCAGTCGTTCGAGAATGTCTTGTGTGAGCCTATGGAACAGCCCGTCAGATAAATGATGAGCCAGCAGTATCTCAGGTAATTTCTGGTGATTTTAAGATAAACGTCATTTTTAAACTCCTTAAAGCTTTTATCACTATTTTCGAGCTCGTAAAGCTTTTTTAAGAAATTTTCGGAAAATGAAAAGTTGAAATGCACGCCTGAAATCATCTGTTTTTTGACCCCGTACTTTTTGGCCAGGTCTTCACGGTATTTCTGGGAGGATTTGCCCTCTTCCGGGTATTGGGCTATTGGAATCTGATCCCAGTACGGCAGGATACATGGAATTGACTGAAACCAGAGATATTCGTCATCGGGAAGTGATGAATTGACCAGGTCGGACAATATTGAAAATGTATCGAATGCCTCGTCAATTGTGTTGAACGTAGGAGTTATTATTTCAATCTGGCTTTCCGAGAAGTCCGTTGTAATCAGAGGGTTTGTAAACTTGTCTCCGAAGATTTCCGGATGGGGCGTTAATGAGAGCTCTCCGTCACCTTTTGCTCTCAGGCTTTCCCATTCGATTCCAAATGAACCTTCGAGGATTTCTTCTGTACTTAATTTGGATATATTTAATAAATTCATTTAAATTCTCCCCCTTCTTAAATTAAATATTTCCATAATCTTCAATTATCTCTTCTATGCTTATATTGTTGTTTGTCAGTTTTATTATTTCCTTTCCGGGATTGGTCCTGTTTTTAATGCGTTCATATAATGGCTTTAGGAAAATTTCCTCTCCGATTCCTCTGTCTTTAAGGCCTTCACTGGCCAAATCAACAATGTCTTTTGATAGTTTACATATGTCGTTTTTGTCAATGAATGAAGGTATTTCCTCTTTTATCAGGAGTTTTCTAAGTTCGCTTGCAGTGTATCCCTTATGATATATTACATCATCATTGCTAATCAGTTCATCCAGTTCGTTCAGTCTGTTTTTAAGGCCCAGATGGAATGCCGCAACAGACATTGAATCCTTAATCGGCTGGGTGCAAACGCTTCTAAACTCAACCGTTCCCCTGAATGTCAGGTTAATGAATTTGAAGGGTCTTAAATAGTCAATATCGTCGATTGATGGCTTGACGCTGATTTTCTTGTATTCCCCTCCGCAGTAGACCTCGCCTTCAACTGAGTCCGTGCCGAAGTATTCAAACAGGTTCATGGACGGGAAGTTGATATAGGCTCCGTCACGCATTACGCAGTAGATGTTCAATGATTCCAGATATGCCTGCAGGTCATTGATGTCTTCAAATTCCACATTATACATTCCGATGTTGTGCGGATTGACTCCGTGGGTTGAGTATTCCCACAAAATGTCTCTGAAGCATGTAATGTTGTCGTTTTCATCAATCAGGACTGAATTGGAGAAGAGTAAAGCTTTGATAGGCTCTATTTTTGAGAAAACGTTAATCGTTTTTACAAGATCCTCCTTTGCAACGTCCAGCTGAACCTGTGAGGCTGATGAAAACATTCCGTATTCGGGATATTCGTGAAAGCGCATCGGAACGTTTTCGTAATCGTCAGTTGATTTCAAATGATGATAAAGCATTAAATATCTCTCTGACGGAATGGGTACGTTTTTGTTGTATTTCCTGTATGGATTGATTCCCATTCCCGTTAATGTATGGTTATATTCTTCAAAGCATTCCTTTGTGAATTTGTAGTACTCTGTAAAGCGGTCGTTTATTGAGAATAAATCCTTTTCACGGCCCATTGCAAATTCGATGTTGTTGTAGGAGCAGTCATAGCAGACGATATCTTCCGTTTTATTATTTTCCATGGAAAAGACGTTGCCCTCATAGTCTATTCCCTCCGCCTTGAAATCACCGAACTGCTTGCGGAACTGGTCCGTGACTTTATGGACAACGCTGAAATCCACAGCTTCCTTTTCAAGGTTAATGATTGGAATTTCGATTTCAACGCCGATGAAGTTCTTTTCCTTATCGGTGGGTTTAATAAATTCCTCATATAATCTGTTTCTTATCTTTTCATAGCTTATCATCGGATTCATCCCTCTTAATTGAGTATTGATATTCTTCAATTGCCCTTTCATGCTCGCTTGTCAAAATAAATTCATTATCGTGCTCTTCGCTTTCAAAAATGATATTTCCGTCAATCAGTCCGAACAGCTTGTTGAGCTCAACCGGCTTCCAGTTTTCGTCATCGGTTAATGGAGTGGTTGCAACCAGAAAGCCCTCTTCGTTTTTCAGATAATACAAAGAGTTTTTCATGTTGGAGTGGATGTATGTTAAATCTCCATCGTAAATCATTAAATTAAGCTTGTTGTTTTTAGCTAAATCGGTTATTATTCCATTTAAAAGGTTAAATCGCTCTTTTATCGTTGAAACGGATCCCTTTTTAGCTTCAAACTCATTGACCTTGTCTATAATGTAAAATAGTATTCGCTCTGAATCGGTATCTCCATGCTCTTTTTGCTTGTATTCATCGAGTTCGGGATAATCAAAGATGGTTCCGTTGTGAATCAGCATCCAGGAACGGTTATTGTCATCCGCTTCAATGAATGGATGGCAATTCGGAGATATTATTTCGCCGACGGTAGCCAGTCTGATATGGGCGAAAACGTTCTTTCCGATTACTGGGTTTGATAATATATCTTTTAAATGCGGGCTACATGATGCTTTTACAGGTTCTTTATCTATCATAAATTTGTTGTTTTCCATATTTGCAAGTCCCCAGCCATCAGGATGCATTTCGGAGTGATTGTAAAAACATTCCAGACATTCGTTAACTTCTTTTGGTTGATTTGAGTTAAAACAAAATATTTCGCACATATTACCTTTCCCATATTTTAATAACAATTGTTATATATTTTATTATATATAAATATTTTTGAAAAGTAATACTCCATTATTTTCTTACAAGGATATTAACCCATTTTTCATTTTCACGGCCTTTTCTGGAATCGCTGGTAATCCATGTATCAATTACCTTAAAATCAGCTTTTTTGAATAGTTCTATTGCAGTTTTTTCGGTTAAGTCATTGAAAAATCTGCCGTTTCTCATTCCTTCAAAGTCACCGTATTTGAATGAGGCATAAAGCACGCCGCTGTCTTTCATGGAATCTTTCAATCGGGTCAATACCATTTCAATTTCATCGCTTGGAACATGAAGAAGTGATGCTGATGCCCATATTCCATCAAAAATAGATTCGAATTCAATTTCCTGAAATTGCATGTGTAAAACTTCAGTTTTCGCATATTCACTTGCCAGCCTGCACATTTCGACAGACCCGTCAATGGAAGTCACTTCAAAACCGAGAGATTTAAACATTAACGTGTCTCTTCCGGAACCGCAGCCCGCATCCAGGATATGGCCGTTTTCAGGAATATATTTAATGAATTTTTCGTGGTGTGAACTCATATCTGCATCAACTGTTCCATCAAAGAATTCCTGAGCATTTTTATCATAATAATTCATTTTCACTACCTTTTTTCTCAAATCTATCTTTGTAATAAGACAAGGTTTTATATTCAATTATATCTTCAAAATGCTTTTTAAAACTATCTAAATTAATATAATTTTTTAAATCATCATTCAGTGATAAAGCATAACCGTCTTTTTCCTGGAAAAATTCGCCAGCCGATTTTTGAAGAAAACGTATTGGATTTCTTTTAGCCAGTGAAAGGTATTTCTTCTTATCCCAAGATAAATAATCTTTAGTAGTTTTATGTCGAATCATGTCCACTCCATTGGATTTATACTCATAAAATTCCTTCATGGATTTATAAACGTCATCATCGGTAATGGTCATCTTAATGTCACCATCATTATAGAATGCTTTCAAAATCGGCATCTTATATGATTTGGTCATGTTTGTTGTCTCTATGGTATTTAAGAAGTCATGTGCTACACTATCAACCAATGAGTTTTCTTCTTTTGTCAATTCATTATTTTCATTTAAAAATCCAATGTAATCCCTGAACACGTTAATTTTTGCAGATTGTTTCATTGCAGTATAAACAGTATCATCCATACGCAGGAATAAATCCAGTCTTGTCGGGCGATGATTTATGTCTTCCTTAATCGAATTATATTCCAAAATAATCCTATCTTTAACTTTCAATTCATTTCTTGCCTGATATTTAAACAAATCAATTAACTGAAAATCAAAATCAATAAAACAGTCTTGAGGGTATTCAAACTCTAAAACTGACTCATTAATAAGCGTTTTAGTATCATAAGTATTATCGCTCAATAAAAATGGAACTAAATTGGCTTTTTTATAATTGCCAATAAAATCAAGAACAGTTAAATATTTCTTGTTTTCACTGATTCTCAGGCCTCTACCCAATTGCTGTAAAAATATCGTTGGGGATTGTGTTGGTCTTAAAAAGAGCACCATATCGACGGAAGGAATATCCAACCCTTCATTGAACATGTCGACTGTGAATAATATTTTTAATTCGTTATTTTTTAATTTTTCAATAGCTTCGGATCTTTCCTGTGTAAATTCACCCTGTTCTCCACTGTAAACGGCAGCTGATGGGATATTGTTTTCATTGAAGAATTTAGCCATATATTCGGCATGATTTCTGGATGCACAAAATCCGATGGTGGTGCTTGATTTATACTTCAAATAATGATTATAAACTAATTCCGCCCTATGATTAATCATCAGCTTTTCTTCCAAATCCTTTTCATCATACCTGCCGTTACGCATGGTTACGGTTGAATAATCAATCGTATCGTCAAAAATTCCATAATATCTAAATGGTGCCAGGAATCCTTTGTTAATTGCTTCCTTAAGCCTTATTTCATACACATTATTGTAATCACACAATGCAAAAACGTCTTTTGCATCTAGTCTCTCAGGTGTTGCGGTTAATCCCAGCAGGAATTCTGGCTTAAAATAATATAGAATATTTCTATAATTGTTTGCAACGGCATGGTGAAACTCGTCAATAATGATATAGTCAAAATAATCCTTTTTAAAGTAATTCTCGTTAAGGTATTGTTTTTTTCCGAGAGTCTGAACCAATGCAAAGGTAATGTCTTTATCGGTTTCTTTATGTGAACCGTAGAAAAATCCAATTGATTTATCTGGATTAACATTTTTAAAGCTTTCAGCAGCCTGTTTAATAATTTCCTCTCTGTGGGCAACGAACAAAATATTTTTATAGTTTTTTGAGTCAAATGCTGCAAGATATGTTTTCCCAACACCTGTAGCCGCAACAACCAAAGCCTTGTCAAAACCTTCCTCACGGCTATTGTCCAAAGCGTATAACGCTTCAATTTGAGGGCCTCGAGGTTCAAAATCTTTCTGTGGTTTGAATTCATGCATTTTTGCATATTTCGGCCTAATCCATGATTTTGAGTACTGTCTTAAGACTTCATCCGTTACTGTTACTGCCTGATTATAGAAAAGGTCTTGAAAATTATTGTAAAAGTGATAAAAGTCATTTTCTTTTTCAGATTTGGTGAAATGGTAATTCCACTCTATAGAATCGGTTAAGGCTCCTTTTGAAAGATTGGAAGATCCAATGTAGATTTCACTGTCTTCATTATTGTGGAAAATATAGGCTTTGGGGTGAAAACTTTTATGTGAAACATTATAAAATCTTAAATCCAGTTTGCCTTTTAATTCATTTTTCAGTAAATAAAGAGCCTCAGGTTGTGTGATGTTTAGGTAATTTCCCGTTAGAATACGAATTTTACAATCCGTGTTTTTTAAATCATTAATGATTAGTTTAACACCAGATTCCATCAGAAATGAAACAATAATGTCTATGCTTGTGGCATTATCAATACTTTCTTTGATATTATTATAGAAATCTTTGTTATTTCCTGTAAAAGCATTTTGTTTCATTAAACTTATTTTGTTGTAATTTTGTTATAAATTTAACTTAATAAATTAATTAATATTGATAGAATATTTTGTATTAAATCTCTTTTTAATTCATTATTATTTATTGATTGTATGTCTTTTAATTTATAAATTCTTAATAGAATCAACTCAATAATGATTAATTTGATAAAATATATGTCTTTTGATGTAAAGAATAATTTTATTTCAATAATTATCAGAATAATGCATATTAAAATTTTACATAATAAACTCAAATTTAAATTTGAGTTTAGAATGGTCTAGTAGAACAATAGATGATGTATGTTCAAAAGTTTCAAGTGGAGGAACACCAAAAAGTACAAATGAAGATTATTATGGTGGAGATATTCCTTGGTTAAATACAAAAGAAATTAATTTTAATAGAATATATGATACTGAAAAACATATAAGTGAATTAGGCTTTCAAAATAGTGCTGCTAAATGGGTTAAAAAGAATTCTGTAATAGTTGCAATGTATGGTGCAACAGCAGCAAAAGTTGCAATGAACATGGTTGATCTAACTACAAATCAAGCTTGCTGTAATTTAACCATTAATGAAGAAATTGCAAAGCCAAAATTTGTTTATTATCATCTATATAATAATTTTGAAAAATTAATGAATTTAGCATCAGGAGCAGCTCAACAAAATTTAAATTCACAGACAATAAAGGATTTTGAAATTAAAATACCTTCTTTAGAAATACAGGAAAAAATTATAAATATATTATCAACAATTGATGATAAAATTGAAACCAATATAAGAATAAATAAAAATTTAGATGATTTATTAGATTTATTATTTAAGGAGTATTTTATAAATAAATTTGACAATGCAGACACTAATTGGAAAATTAAAAAAATTGGCGAATTACCCTTAATTATCACAGATTATGTGGCAAATGGTAGTTTTGCATCATTAAAAGAAAATGTGTCTATTTTAGATTATGAAGATTATGCTTATTTTATAAGAAACACAGATTTAAAAGCCAAATGCTTTGAAAAATTTGTCAACAAGCATTCTTATGATTTTCTAAAGAAATCTTCATTATATGGTAATGAAATAATAATATCTAATGTGGGTGATGTTGGATCCGTATTCTTATGTCCTTTCTTAGATAAACCAATGACTTTGGGAAATAACATGATTTTAGTTAAATCTAATGATGATGCTATTTACCTTAATTTTTATTTGTTTTTATTATTTAGATCAAATTTTGGACAGTATTTAATAAGTACAATTACTGCAGGTTCTGTACAAAGTAAATTTAATAAAACTGAATTTAAATCATTAGAATTAATAATGCCTGATGATGAAGTGATAATTAAATTTAATGAGTTTATTTCACCAATATTTAATTATAAAAATAAAATATCTGATGAAATAACAAATTTGACTAAATTAAGAGATACATTACTGCCTAAGTTAATGTCTGGAGAGATTGATGTCTCAGAGATAAATTGTGATTTAGAATAGCAGTTTAACTGTTATTCTTCTTTTTATATTCTCAATTGAAAAATAGCTATTTGTTCTTATTTTTTGATTTTAACATTAATTTGGACTTTTTTTACTTAAATAATAACACTGTTATATTACTATTTTATAAAATTGTCACAAAACTAAACAAGAATTTATCCAATGAATTTTCTATGTGCTAGTTTTACATTGCTTTGGTTTACCATTGCATATTGCATTGTTGTGTCAATTTGCACATGACCTAATAATTTCTGTACTTGTTCTATCGGCATTCCCTTATCAATTGCATTTGTTGCCATAGTTCGTCTAAATTTATGTGGATGAACTTTATTTATATTGCATTTATTTCCGAGTTCTCTAAGTCTAGTTTCTACTCCACTAATTCCTAACCTATCATAAGGGCTATTTAGTGAAACAAATAAAGCAGGATTTTCATCTACTCTTGATTGTAAATATTCAATTAAATGTATTTTTGTTCTTGCATCAAAATATACCACCCTTTCACTTTCTCCTTTTCCAAATACTATGCATTCACGTTCATAGAAATTTATATCTTCTACATTTAGTCTTACTAATTCCCCAACCCGTATTCCTGTTGATATTAATATTTCAACCATTGCTAAATCCCTAATTTCTTCACAGTTATCTCTAAGGACTTCTAAATTTTCATCAGTCAATACCTCTTTAACTACACGACCAGTTTTAACTCTATGAATTCTTCTTACAGGATTTTTTATGATATAATCTTCATCCTCCAACCAAGAAAAAAAACTTGAAAAAATTCTTCTAATGTTGTCTATTGTTGTTTTTGAGGATTGTTTTTCATTTTTATGATCAAAAAGATATTTTCTTAAATCATCAGTACTGATGTTATAAACCTGTTTTTTAATTTTTTTCAGCATTTTTTCGATAGTGGATTTGTAATATTTGATTGTTTTCTCGGAACATCCTTCGACCTGTTTAGCAGATAAAAAAAGGTTTAGTAATTTAAAATTATCTACTTCATTTAATTCATTGTTATTATCAATAATATCTATATCTTGCAACGAATTTAATAAAGAGTTTGTTAATTTTATATATTGTCCTTGATTCAAGTAAGGTTTCATTTGATTTTGTATTTTAGAAATAATTTTAGTTTTCATATTAATACCTCCATTATGTTATTGTGAAATGTTAATGTAAAAATATTTATATAGGCTTGATGAATTATTAGATGCATGTCACAATTTATCTCTGAGACATCAAT